>CBFIHN010000035.1:0-17386 GCA_965662575.1 Gammaproteobacteria bacterium | reverse complement strand
AAAAATTCGATAAGAATGTGTTGATTATTTGCTCTGAGGCGCTTAGATATAGCGGATGTATCTTGATAGAGAGACTCACTTGGCCAGAAATTAAGGACGAATTTCACGCCAGAAACTCTGAATTAGCATCAATTATTGATAAGCTACCATTAACACCTGAACATTGCCTTTATAAGCTGTCTTATCCATATGGCGAGTTAATTCTTGATGATGGTCGCTTATGCCTGCCAGGCAATGAAAGCCTGGATGCGATCAATTGTAGTTATGCTGATATTCCACTATCAATGGTTTGGAATAAGCATTGTGAGTTATTTATTGAAACTGAAAAGCGAAGCATTCCATTTAATGTATTAAAACCAGGTTTCGTCTACGGCTCATATGAAGTTTTAGACTATATCCTAACTCAAGAACGTAAGCCTCGGTGGAGCCTTTCCTCCGGTGCTCGTAATGTAACTTTATTGCCCAAGGCAACAGAATCTGCAGGTAGGCGTCGACTAGATAGCAGGTACCATGGCGCTACTCAACTAATACCTAGTACGCCTTATGATGAATGGAAGCTCTATAAGCACATTATTGCTAAGCAAAGCGCAAATTGGCATGCAGAGGTTATTGTATTTCCTAAAGCGTGGTTCGACCGTAATGGCTCTAATGAATGGCATCAACTGCATGAATATGTCGTAAAAAGTGCTTGGAGTGCCATTAACGTTGCAATGGATGAAGTAGACTTTAGTCTAGACTGGGAAAAAGTAACCGATCGTCTATTAGCAAAGAATATTAAACTCGATCAACACATAGCTGAGTTGATTAAGCACATATCTAAAATGTGCCGCAAACGGATGCCAGGTTTCAGACCAGTTGTAACTGATGACTTAATGCCAATAGGAGAGCTTCAAAAAGCCTTTGTTGATGTTTATCAATTGAAAGATCATCTGCCAACCTTTATGGCAATACAAAATACAGAAACTGTAACTGACCATCCAGTTTACTACTCAATGAACTATCCAACTTTGCTTGAAGGGACTTCTAGTCAGGTTGCATCAGGCTCTACGCTTTTAACAAAGCTGCGCCAGATTAAGTATATCCTGGCCAGTATTACTACGAATGCTGATCATGATTTTTTTGGCGAACGCTCCGTACATATTGTTCATCATATTGGTGATCCATCAGAAGATATTATACCAAGCAGCCAATTATTGAGTTTAGATCCAGAACTTGGCTTTGATAGTCAAAAATTTCCTTACCTCGAGTTTTGCTGTACAAGTAAGTTTTGGAAAGGCTGTATACAAATTGGATAAGCAATTGATAACAGGGCGTGGTGAACAACCACGGGCTAAAGCCCGAGAACAAGCTGCGCTTTCCCTGAATCTTCCTGCCCTTGCCTCTTGATATATTCTTGAATAACCTGCTCATTAATACCAACAGTTGATACAAAATAACCGTCCGACCATACACCGTCCGTACCCCAGTATACGTCTCTCAAAAAAACAAACTTCTTCTTGAGGTCGCGGCTTGTATTGGCCTTAAAAATTCTAACTACTTGCCCTACTGACATCTTCGGAGGAATGAAAACCAAAAGATGCACATGATCTTCATCATGGTTTATTTCTATAATTTCAACTTCTGGATAATGCGCCGGTATTTGCTTAAGCCGCTCTTGCAAATACGAAAATGTTCCTTCATTGAAAATCTTTCTGCGATATTTTGTTGCCATCACAACATGATACTCGCACCAATATACTCTGTTGTGGTCTAGACATTGGGGAGTACTTTAAACACCGTTATTTCCAAATATTAACATACAAAAATCTAAAATAAGTAGTGCCCTAAAGCTGATTTCAATCGGCTCGGGGCATTATTGTTTCTGGGGTTTTAAATTTCAGCGTGCCAACTTAGGTTTAGTCACATCGCCGTCTCTTGATTTACAAACAAATTATATGCAATATTCATCTTTAAATCTAACATTCCAGTTAGCAAATAACTTGAGAATAAGAGAAAATGCCAACTAACTAGTTTTTTAAAAAAATTCAGCTTTTTTATTAATACGAACTTGTTTTCCCGAACTTATTGCTCTATTATTAACTTAAATAGACTTTACCAGTATTTCTAATGAATAAGGTTCTTACCCAATATGGTGTCGAAGATTTAAAAAGCACTCTTGATGGCTTTGGGAAATTAATTAAAGACATGCTCGCGGGAGAAATTACAGAAGAACTAAGAGCTGTCACAGCAAAAGAGCCAAGAAAATTTCGCATGAAAGAAGCTTCAGAAATGGTGAAAAGGTCTGACGGCTTCCTACGAAAACTCGAGAAAGAAGACCCCAAACAGTTTTCTCCTGAGAAAAAAAATTCTGTTCGGTATTACTCCCTTCAGTTAATTAACAAAATTAGAGACAAAGCTGGAACACGTTATAAACGCCCTGCCGGAACTGAGCCAGTAGTTATTGCAGTTACAAATTTTAAGGGTGGTGTTGGGAAGTCTATAACAAGTAAAACACTTGCTGATAAATTTGCCCTAGAAGGATTACGCGTACTCTCTATTGGCATGGACCCGCAGGGGACCGATAGTTTATATTACGGAATAATTCCTGATCTTGACGTTAAGCCAGAGGAAACAATTAGACTGGCACTATTAGAGAACCCTACCCATATCAAAAGACTCATAAAAAAAACGTACTTTGATGGAATTAGCATCATACCTGGAAATTTAACACTAAATGATGTTGAAATACGCTTAACAGACTACAAAGAACAAATGAGCCATATAAAAAGATTAGGTATGCCTGACGAAAGGTTAAAAAGGTCTATTGAGCATATTAGTAATGACTACGATGTGATCCTATTAGACTGTGGGCCTAATTTAAACATTCTCACCCTAAATGCCATAGAAGCATGTAATGCTATGTTAATACCAGTCCCACCTGCATCACCAGACCTTGCATCATTTGGAACTTTTTGTGAAACCCTTAGCGCTCACCTAGAGTATGCTGAAAAATCAAGAAGCTTAGATTTCTTTCGAATTGTTATTACTAAACACCCCAATAATTCAACAGCCCAGAAAATATCTAAAGCCATGCGTGATAATTTTGGCTCACTAATGACTTTAAGGCATATTGTTTATTCATCTGAAATAGAAAAAGCTGCCTCAGAATTTTCGTCTCTATATGAACTACAGCCAAATTCTCGTACGCCATATAAACGCGGCATGGAGTCTATTGAAAGTGTGACAAATGAGATTTTTGACGGGTTAAAGATGATTTGGGACTCTCAAGTTGCATATAATAGAGAAAAGGAGTCCGCACATGCCGAATAAAAAGGCTACTGGCGCCCTGGCTGTTATGAATAAATTGCGAGACTCTCAAAAACAGCAAAGCACAATAGATAGGTACATAGAGAAATCTAAATCTGGGGGAAAAAATGGAGAACTAAACCCTATTGAACAACAACTAACCAAAGATGAGTCTATTTTAGAAATAGATCCTAGTCAAATTACAATTAGTTCATACAAAGTTGATAGAATAGAATTAACTGAAGAATCCGTTCAATCTCTCGCTAATGCGATGCACCAAGTTGGCCAAGCACAACCATGCGTTGTAAGAAGAAATGAATCTAACCCTGACAAACCGTATGAATTAATTTTTGGCGAGCGCAGACTCAAGGCAGCCACAGCCAAAGGGCTAATGCTAAAAGCTGTCGTTAAAGACCTTAGTGAGGTCGAAGCGGGCCTTTTGCTTCTATCCGAAAACAAAGAAAGGAAGAATAATTCTGACTATGAGCTTGGAGAACAGCTATCAGAGCTTCTTGAAAAAACAGACCTAAAACAAAAAGACCTAACGTCAATCGGATTTCAAAGACAAACCGTTTCAAAGCTTTTATCTTATAGAAGATTACCGGATGAAATAAAAACAGCTATCAAGGATTTCCAAAAGGTTTCAGCCACTACAGCACAAACGCTACTTGCATTATCAAAAGATAACGAAAGCATACCAATAATAGTTGAAATAGCGGATAAGATTCGCAGCGGAAAGTACGGGTACTCAAAGGTAGAAAGCTATGTCTTTTCATCAAAAAGACCTAAAAAAGAATCCAAAGATGTTTTTAAAAATAACAAAGTGTATAGCCAAACTGGAAGACATATGTTCACATGGCGAAGAGACAACAACTTGAGACCAAGCATACACTTCCCAAAAGATATTATAAAGCTAGTTGAATCTGGGAAAATAGATGAAAATATTTTGTCAAACAAAATAATGCTCACTCTTGAAAACCTTATGAGCGGGCTGCACAACGATAAACAACAGGAAAAAGAAAAATGAAATGTAAAGCTTTTTGTCCCCGCGGAGACAAATTAAATAGGTAATTTTGTCCCCGCGGGGACAAAAAAAAGCCCCGGGTGCAACCGAGGCTAACAATACATAGAAGAAGCTATAAATAGACAAGCTATATGTAGATCAACTTCTACATACTGATATTTCAAATTAATAGTAGTCTATTTGTGGCCTAAAGTCAAACTTTAGGAGAATGACGTGACTATTCATGCTTTTCTCCCTGCTTGGGTATTGTGCTTTTTTAGCAGGGAATATATAGCTCAACGCTATATGCACAAAGCTATTACTATAATAGCTCGAAGCTATCAGCAAGATAATATCTGCGGGGTGCTATCATGACTGCGCCCTACCCTACTCGTCACCATGTTGATGTTATTCGTGAGTTTTACGGCGACATTGAAGCAGCCTTTGCTGAGGTCGGTGGTATTGCACCGGATGCTGTGGATTTATATGACTCACCCAACTGGCGATATTGTCAGCCTGTGGAGCGTAAGCATAAATCTAAAATCGGATTTATCTGCTCACATACGTATGCTGGTAAGCGCCCTCGTGTGCAAATCACGGTTAATTCGTTTGCTAGTGGTGGTGCTATCGCTAGATTTGATAGCTTGCGCTTGGAATATCGCGATACCTATCGAAATCAATCGAATATCAAATCCATATCTAAATTTACGGTTAAGCGCCCCACTGCCTCTGAAGTTGTCGATCGTAAAGCGCGGGAAGAAAAAGAACGCGCTCGGCGACATCAGTTATTCTTAGATCATTTAGAAGCTTGGAAAACCGGTCTTTCTTCTATTGGCGATCATCCTTATGTTAAGTCAAAACATCTTGTTGATAATACTTCCCTGCGTATCGATGGCAATAAGCTCCTACTCCCCATTGAAAACTTAGACGGTGATATTACGGCCCTTCAGGTTATTTTAGCTTCGGGGCGTAAATTAATTTATGGTAAGAAAAAAGGTGGCTTTATCTCGATTGGGGACTTTGAACGTGCTAAACGATTATACTTTTGTGAGGGCTATGCCACAGGCGATGCGATTTATAAGTTAGTTGAGCGTGCTCAGCGGCGTAAAGTACCCTTTGCAGTGATTGTGGGTTTAGATAATCATAATATGGAATATGTTTTAGGGCTTTTTAAAGAGCGCTTTAAGAATAAGATTTTTACCGTTTGCCCTGATAATGATTATTTAAAAGTATCAGAAAAGAATGGCAATGCGGGTTTATTATCTGGATACAATTGTGTTCTAAAATACCATTGTGAGATTAAAGCCTTACCTTCTGATTGTTTTGATTTGGAGCCGGGTTCTGACTGGTGGGATTTTGTGGATATCGACCATGAGATGGCGCTTGCTGCTTTTTCTGAAAAAAGTTCTTTAACTCGTTTTGATACCGCTTTGTTGAAAATAGGCTGTTTTAAGCTTTTAGATAACTCTGTCTCTCTGAAAAAGGCTTGTGTCTATGCTTTGCACATGGCATCGACTTTATATCCGGCACGCTTGGATGAATCAGTTGTCTTAGAGAGAATGGAAAAAGCCATTGCTTATACAGCCCTTTCTAAAAAAGATATTGTGCGTTGGTGGGTGAAGATTAAAAGAAGACTCTTTGCTCAAGCCCTTAGAGCTAAATCCATTGATCGTGTGCAAGGGCAGGGGACTCGTGTTATCTCTATCAGCTCTTTAGAAGAGGCACATACCAAAGTACAAGAGATTAAAAAAGAACATCCTCGGGCTATCTTTATCACCAATGCACCCATGGGTGTGGGTAAAACCAAATTATTTATTCAGCCTGAATTTATGCGATCTGAATTGCGTGGGGAGATTCCGGTGGTGATTACCCCAACTAAGTCTTTGACAAAAGGTGTCAGTGAGCGCTTTGCTTGCTCTCATTATATTGATGATGCATTTACCCTGCGCAAAACCGGGGATTCTTTAATACCGGATGCTTTAGCCATTACCGTCAATTCTATCATTGCTCATAAATTTCAGGATATCTTTGCATTCTCTAAAAGTCTCTTTATTGATGAGTATACTCAGGTGCTGAGATCCATTACGTCAGGGACGGTTGAGGAGAATCAACGTAAGAACACGGAAGCTCGACTGGCGGCGTTAATTAGCCATAGTGATTATACCTTTATTGCCGATGCTGACTTTAATCAAATTGCTTTGGATCAAATTCAAGAGGTGGTCAAAGACTCGCATCAAATCTTTGTCTTTATGCTTGATCACAAAGCGCAGGGTAGGGCAGTGAATCAAACGGTTTTTAATGAACCAGTGAAAGATCAAGAACGACTAGACACACAGGGTGAGTTAGTGGTGCAAAATAGTGATCCCTTACAAGAGCGGGATAACCCTCATACTCAAACCGTTGAGTATCGCTATTATCGAGAAAAGGATGCGAGCTTTAGTCATAAGTATTTAGTTAGTGAAATTCAAAAAGCAGCTAAAGCCAAGCAAAAGCTTTATATTGCCTCGGACTCTAAAAAGCAGTTAGATCTGTTATGCACGATGTTGCAAGAGTTAGATCTCAAGCCTTTGGTGATTCACTCAGATAATGTGAATTTTGAGAAACAAAGGGCTTTTTTAGATAATCCCAATGCTTTTTTAGAGAAAGAGCAGCCACAGGTGGTATTGGTATCACCTGCCATTCAATCTGGGGTCTCGATTGAGGTGGATTATTTTGAGCGCTGTTTTGGGATTTATAAGGGGACGGTAGCGCCGTCTGTTTTTCAGCAGATGTTGCATCGGGTTCGAGGGCAAAAGATATTTGAATTAAGCTTACCCTCACGCATGGGCAGTTCTGTAAAAGAATCTGAAAATGCTACCGCCATTTTAATGGGCGCTTATCAACAACACATTCAACAATTCGGTGGGGTAGGGCAAGTCACCTTTGATCCTGAAAATCAGGTGCACACCATAGGCGAGATTAAAATCAAGCAAGAGGGCAGTCAAATTCTGATTGAAGGGGATGATGACTATGCACGATTTGAAACCTTGTGCGCTAAAACCAAAGCCTTAGATAATCAGCAACGCCATCATGCGGCTAACTTCTTATTGATTCAAGCCATTGCTCGCGGGGTTGAGATTACACCGATTGATATTAGCGTTAAAACAGAAGAAAAAGACCTTTTAAAGAGTCGCTATAAAATCAACCAAACCCTAACGGAGATTGAACTTAACAAAAACATTATAAAAGCCAACGTGATTGATGCTAAAACCTAT
Organism: Gammaproteobacteria bacterium; assembly: GCA_965662575.1. Taxonomy (GTDB): domain Bacteria; phylum Pseudomonadota; class Gammaproteobacteria; order Francisellales; family CACEW01; genus CBFIHN01. The sequence continues at coordinate 9,844 of CBFIHN010000035.1, read as the reverse complement.
AACAAGAAAACACACACAGGTGGTGCTCAAAACACAGAGGATTATTATGAAGTCACTCGATTTGAGATCGCAAAAGATCTGAATAAGAAATCAGAAGATCTAAACGCAAAAGATATCGAGTTTTATTTGGATAATGGCTGTCAATACCTAGCTAATTACCAAGCCTTAAAGCAGGGCGCTGATAAAGCCAAAGAACACGACACAAACGACAAGAATAATGGTGTGGCTAAAACCTCGGCTAAATGGCGTGAAAGCAAAGTGAAGCTCTTGAGTTTACTCTTTGATAGGCTTCAAATTGACCCTGACAATGGAATAGGGCATTACACCCAAGAGGAAGCCAAAGAGGCGAGGGACGCCATCAAAGAAAACGAGGCTTTACACCGCTATGCAACCTTTAAACTGAATCTCAATGTCGATAGTCACCTATCGGATACCGCTTTTGTTAACAAGATCATTAAAAAGCTATTGGGACTCAAAGTAGGGCGCACAGCCATTAGAGAGGAAGATGAGCGTTATTGGATCTATTCTATTAACCTTTTGGATATGATGAGACTAAAGGTCTATCACAAGCAGAAATTCATTAATCCAGATATAACTTTGGAGGGCGTTATGGCAAAACAAGCTGGTTAGCACAATCCGTTTGTCACCAGAAAAGGATATAGTAAAGATTATATAAGTTTTTAGATTTGTGGTGACAGGATGACCCATTAGGTCGTTGTTTGCTATTGGTGTTTGATTTGTACAGATATTTCCATGTTAACATATTAATCAGATACAAGCTTTTAGCTAAGACAATGATTACTAAATATTTTACACTCCTTTTTTCCAGTTTGTTTTGGATGCGGTATACACACCTAAGGAAATACACTGGATATAGTTTCAATGATGATAGGAAATTACAAATTCACTATACTTTTAAGTATAAGAGAGTGCCAGGAGTCATTGGTGTTGAGGATTTACTATCAAGTGAAGCAATGCTATCCAGTTTTAATAGCAGAGATGCTTTTAAAATAGGCTTGCTGGCCGGAAAACAAAAAAAACTTGATACCAAGTCGGTTTTTCAAGATAGAGCTATTAGCAGCGACAAAGCTGTTTGGGTATATACTTTTTTATCTATTCTTTTTATTTTGAGTTTAGTTCTGTCTAATATTTTTGCCAAAAGGGCTATAGAGTTATTTGGGTATGTTTTGCCAGGAGGAATATTGATATTCCCAATGACATTCGCAATTTTAGATATCATCACAGAATGCTTTGGTGTAAATTTAGCAAGAAAAGTAATATATATGAATATAGTAGCACAAATTATGTTTGCGCTACTTGCAGAATTTTTTATCAATATACATCCAGCTCCTATAGCCCAGAATTTTTCTGGGTCATATAATCTTATTTTTGGGACATCATTTAGAATTGTTATTGCAATGATAATTGCCTCAGTAGCCGCAGATATGACGAACTGTTATTCTTTTATGTATATCAAGAATAGATTTAATAATGTTCCTTTTTTAGGTTCGCTGGGGGTAAGGTGCATAATTTCAACTGCGGTCGCAGAATTATTATTTTCAATAATTTGGGTAATAATTTTCTTTTCCGGTCAAATCCCATTGGACCAAATGCTTAATTTAATCACTAATCAGTACACACTAAAAGTTATCTATGAGGTTGCTGCATTGCCTATTACTTATTTTGTTGTATCATTCGTTCAAAGTAAGAGGCAAGTAAATTTAAAGGAATCGATTGCTGTATGAAACTTAAAGAATATGCGGCCGAGTACGATAAAAGAGCAGTATCTCAAAATCAGGCTGGACAGATCCTACTAGAAAAAATAAAAAATCATACCGGGAATCGAAAATTCACAAGCATTGCTGATGTAGGTTGTGGTAGTGCCGGCCTTTCTAAAACACTCTATGAGTTTTTCGAGCCTGACTATATGGTTGGATATGATAAATCCTTCGATATGATTGAATTAGCGAAAAAAACAGATTTAGCTGGAAAGGTAAAGTTCATTGTAAGTGAAGCAGAGTCAATAGATGAATCCAACGCGTATGATCTGATTTTTTCAAATTCCTCTTTTCAGTGGTTTTATGATCAAAAAAAAGCAATTCTTCAGATGCATTCTTGCTTAAAGGACAAAGGCATTGCTGCAATACAAAGCTCGGCTAAACATAATTGGTGCCCTCAGTTTTTGAGAGCAATAGAGCCCGTTTCCTCAGATCCTGTAACATCAGAAGCTTACCTTAATTATAAGTTCCCGGTTACCCACTATGATACTGAATCTGAATATGCTGAACTGTTTATGGATGCGGGATTTAAAGTCACCTATTGTGAAATTATAACTCAAAATAATAAAACAACACTTGATGGTGCTATTAATATTTTTAGGTCTGGGGCTGTAAAAGCATTTTTACTGCAAGATTATTTTAGTATTCCAAAACCAATCGGTTATGACGAAAGGTTTATGCACATTTTAAAAGAGGGCTTGAAGGAACAGTGTGATGAATCAGGAGCTATTACTATAGAGTATCCCAGAGTATATATATTAGCTGAGAGATGAGATGTCTTCAGTTTACTTACCTAAAGATGCTTTACGACTAGCCATGTTAGTTGCAGGTGTTGATAAAAATTCTTTATCTGAAAAAGCTAAAGTCCCTATTAATAAGATAGATTTGATTCTTAATGGGATGAATTCCCAACCCAGTTCGGAGGTTTTGAGTCACCTTTCAAAATATCTAGGAGTCTCTATTGATGCCTTAGCTGGTAATGAGGAGATTATAGGGGCTGAGCAATTCATTTTTTCTGAGCAGCCTAAGGATATATCTGGTGTCTTAAAACATTTAATGTTACTAACACGAGAAACTGAATCATCTTTATCTAAAAAAACCAATGTCAGTCAGCCAATTTTGCATCGACTTATCAATGAGGAATCTTCAGAGGCAAGCTTCAAAACCTTATCTAAGCTGGCAGGATTTTTTTCACTTACTATTGATCAACTAACAGGGCGATCAGACTTAAATTACAGCAAACTTGAAACTAATTGCTACAAAAAAGTGCCTGTGATTGGTATAGACCTTGTTCCTCATTTTAAAGAGTTATTAAAGAGCGTTTCTAGATTTACTGAGTATGTATATGTCGCAAATGCTGAGTCAACAGATTTTTGTGTGACTGTTGAATCATCGATATATGAACCACAATTTTATTTAGAGGATAAGTTAATCTTTAGCTGTGAATATGAGGCCATAATAGATCAAGATGTTTTTATAATAGGGCTATTTGAAAAAGGAGGTTGTGAGGTTGTCTTGGTGGAATACGGTGAAGAAGATAGATTTTCTCGTATAAGTCAGAATAATTTAAATGAAGAGATAGAGTGGCCAAGCCAAAGTATAGTAATCTTTGGTAGGCTTTATAAAACCATATCTAGCACCTGATTAATAGGGTAAATATTCTAGCAATAACTAAGGGTATAATTTTTTTTATACCCTATTGACATTTAATTTCATACCAAGTAGTCTTGACAGAAATAAAAGTGGCGTTGGCCAAACCCGACGAAGAGAAAACCAACACCACAAAGCGCTCGAAATGAATCGTAGCAGTGTGATTTTATCAGAATTCATGTTGCTTTTCATTCCGAATTATTATTTTTTGGGTGAAAAAATATGAATACCAAGTACAAATCAGTCTCTATTTGTATGCAAATTCCAACAGAGCCACAATCATTTGAAGCGATTGTCAAGCTTTTAAAAAATCCTAATAGCTACTCTGCTAGCCATCATCAGCCATTAAAAAAATTCAACGTCATTTGCAAGGCTATTCGTCGTGGTGGATTGGACTTAAACCTTGAGGCTAGTGCTGCGCATCAAGCCGTTGAATCACCAAAGATAAGAGATATTCGCGATGAAATTGGTGATCTTGAACGCAGAAAGCAGAGTCATCTTCAGGCGATGATGCAATATGCAAAATTACAGAACACAGGATTGACAGAACGATTTGAACAGGAAGTTGACGAGTTTACTCAACGGATTGACAGGTTAAAAGTGCAGCTAGGCTCACTTTTAGGGGATAGTTTAACCAGTTTGGCACCGAGACCAGTGAGGCAAGGATGATGAGGCTATGGATCAGCGATCAAGGACGAGACTCTATGGTTTTCGGTGCCTTTATTACCGGTGTATTAACAGGGAGAAATAGCCAATGGCCAACCAATATCAAGGCAGTTTAGCGGCAACATGCCAGGATAAATTTCAACAACCCTTGGAGAGAATACTCAATCAATTTTACCAGCAAGGCATGAATTTGCAAGAGGTTGCGCACCAGTTTGGTGCACGAGCGGAGAGTGTTGCTCGCTGGGCAAGAAAATATGACTTACATTTTAAACGGGCACCAGCAAAAGATCGTCGCCATCAGCTCTTGAGCCTAGGTCCAATGCAAGATTTTTTATGCAACCGGTGGAGTCAAGTAGACCAACCGAAGGAAAGCCAATGAGAGTGACTGACGAGTAGAACAACCCACGAACTCAATGAACAGACGAACCAGTTAGGCCAAAGCCAATCATTTTAAAAAAATGACGCTCAAGGGCCAGGGGATTTTTTGACCCTAAAAAAGGTAAGGAGAATAAAGAGATGCAAGCGTTAGAGGCGACTGTTATCGACACACACTCTTGTGCAGATAACTCAAATAAGTTGGGCAAGGTTGAACGATTCAAGGTGCTAGAGAATGATTTGAGTCAGCGTGACCGAGATTTTCTGCGTCAAATTGGCCCCGATGCGGCGGTGCTGTTTTATCCAGATGGCAAGACGGTGATGTATAGCCTGTCGCGAGAGATGGCTGATGAAATGGTCCGCCAAAGACGCGCCAGGGTTAAATCCAAAGACCCTTATTACATTATATCCATGCCCACAACGCGTGAGGATGTTAACCGTGACGGGCCTTTATATCAATGAAAATTTCTCCTAACACGTTTAACTTAAATAGGTACAAAAACACATTTAAAACACTACCCTCTAATCAGGGACTAAAGGTGCGGGGATTTTTGACTTTTAAAAGGGGTAATACATGTTTACTGACCTAAAATTTTTGAAAAGCTTGATCGGTAAAAAGAGGCGAATCATGATAGAGGCAGGTTCTTCATTTCAGAAGACTTGCCAAATATTGCCAATGGTAACAGTCATGGCAGCAGTTTTTCTATTAACTGGGTGTGCAGCCTTTAATAGCAAGCCTAACCATGCTTTTCCTAGCTTAGATACTCAAATGAGAGCAGTGACTAAGCCCATATCAGAAAACGAAAGTAGGGTGGATAGAGCCAAGTTTGCCATGACCACTGATAACGCATCCCAAATTGGCCGCTATGTGACGGTTAATAATGATGCCACTCGCGCGCAAGTTAATCCCTTGCTGGCCGTTTCAACGTTTACCTTTAACCCTTCTGTTGCCACCGTTGGTGAGGCGGTGAACCAAGTGTTAGAGAATACCGGATATCAGTTGGCACCCAAGCTATCGATCAGCGTCAAACAAACCTTAGCCAAGCCACTACCGATTACCAATCGTCATTTAGGGCCACTTAGCATTCAGTCAACGTTAGAGGTACTCATGGGTGAAGAAGTTTTCACGCTTCAAAGAGACCCACTACATCGATTGGTCAATTTTAAAGTTAAACCATCCATTGCCAAAGCCTTAGGAGTTAAAGATGAGTGACAAACCTGTGGAAGATATGGCTGCTGATCAAGAAAAAAATGAGGCACCTAATCAGACCCCAAAAAACAGCAGTAAAGATTCAACCCCAACAGAATCCACATCAAAACTGCCAAGTTTTGATATCAAGTCTTATCTTAAAAAAGTTACCTGCGTTCTTAGCACCAGTATAGCTTGGCTTAAAGCAGGCAAAGCAAAGTTCACGCCTTTTGTTGCCAAACAGTGGTTTAAGCTAAAACCAATCTTTAGCCAATACAAAAAGCAACTGATTATTGCTGGCGCAAGCTTGTTGGTATTCATTATTATTGCCGTTATGGCCGTAATGCTAAGCCATGGGAAGTCAAACAAGGCTACTACAACTGATGCTGGTTCGTATCAATTTTCAGGTTACGCCACGACTAAACCAGGGGAACCTGGATCAAATATCTTAAGCGAACAGCTCACCAATATTTCCGCCAAGCTTGGTCGTGTTGAACAAAAAATCTCAGGTGGCCACGCCTATGTCAATTTAGATCAAGTCCGCACAGAGCTTTCTACCTTGCATGCTGAAGTGACCGAGCTTGCGGCACAAAGCAACCAACTGATCACCAAGCAAATTAAATCCAGTACGGAGCAGTTGCAATCACAACTTGTGATGATCAAAAAAGAATTAGCTCTGATGAGCGATAAAAAAATGCACCACCATGAACTCAGTGCATCAAGCTTGCCATTCACGGTGGTCTCCATCGATAACATCCAGCAATCCGAGGTCGTCACCATTAACTATGCCCACCGCATCATCCCTTTAGAAATTGGCGATGCCCTAGCAGGTTGGACATTAATTAGCGCAAGCAACATTGATCAAAAGGCACAGTTTAGAAACCAAAACGACAATGACGTGTCGCTGAATTTAAATCAAATCAGCGGTTCAACTCAGAGGACAGACTAATGTGGATTGCCATTTTAGCCATTGCCGCGATTGTTGGATTTGGGGTTTATCACAACAAACACCAACCAATTCCAGAAACTAAGACGAGATATAGCAAAGCGCTTAGCCAAGCAAAGCCAAAGGACTCCAAGGGTAAAGTATTAGCACTCAAGGTGGTCCCTGTTAAATCCAAGGCTAAAAAAATCATGCGCCTAGATGGTGTTGAGATTGTCAATTTAAGCACCAAGGCTCATCCACAAAACCCAGTGTCAGATTATTACCAAATTTCTCAAAACAGCGAGCAAGCAATCCCCAAAGCACAAGCCTCTGATGCTATTGATTTAAAGCTCAGCGACATAGATACGGAATTTATTGATGGCAGCTTAGAGCCATCAACCCTTATTAGCCAAACGACTAAAAGGAAGTAACTCCATGAAAAAACGAATCAGCATTGCCACCCTATGCCTTTGTGTAAGTGCTCCATGTGTCTTTGCGAGCCAGGAACAGGCAGCAACAAGTAAGGATCAAATCGACACACAAGTGCAGGTTGCCTTAGAAATAAACAAGTTTGCACAGTCTCTAAATAAGATGTCGCCGCAGTCCAAAACAGAATTTTTGGTGTTGTTAAAAAACACAAGCCCAAGCGTTTATTCGGTACTGACTTATCAAACATTAGAGCAATCTATGGCAACTAATAAACAGCTCATGCAGCAAATACTTGCTAATCAACACAAACTACTCAACCAAAAAGCGGGCTAAATTCGATGAAGCAAAGCTTTGCAAAAGGACTGTTAATATTAGGTGCCGTGGCTTTAATTAGTCACGCTGCCTATGCAGATCATAGCGGCTGGCATTTTACACCAGGGAAGAGTGACCCTAATAGCCAATACCACTTTAGGTTGCCAGGTAAATTCCAAGATGACATCACATCGGATCAAAACGTTAGCAAGATTCAGTTAACCCATGCACAAAAACATCAAGCCTTAGTTTGGAATATCAGTTCATCTGAGGAACAGCGCTACGTTGCTCTGATGCAAAACCGCAGTGGTTTTTATTATGGTCAAGATACTAACCACCAGGTCAGCCCGGTTGAAGTGCTGGGCATGAATGCTAGAACCAATGAAGAGCGGGTGAAGTATGCCAGCCAAGATGCCAAGCAGCAGTTTCAGCACTTAGCTAAATACCTATCCTTTGTCGCTGAGTACAACAAACAAGCCGCTAAATTAAGCAAATCGCTTAATTTACCCGTGGTTCGTAAGTTCGATTACGCCAAGTTTTCACCGTACAACTATAAACCGGTTTCCCTTCAATCTGGCGATAAACTGATGTTGTTTGTGGGTTTGGATAATGAGGTCAAACCGATTGTCTCATCGCTAATGGGCTCGATTATTAAAAACCCCAGCATTCAACTCAACATTTTCTTTGTTGGCAAAGCGCCAAGTGTTGAGGCGATTAACCACTGGGCAAGCTCCCAAAATATTCCACCAAACATGGTTAAAAAAGGTGAGATTACCCTGAATTTTGATCATGGCAAGTTTGAGACTTTGGGTCATTTAGATAAGCCGCCCGTTTTGCTGTTAGTTCGAGATGGCCAAACCCGAAACGTCAACCTGGGAGGCTTTTAAGATGTTAAAGGGTTTGCTGTTTTGTTTATTGGCGTTATCAAGCGCCTCAAGTATGGCGCAGTTGGTGGTGATCAAATCAACGGGTGATAGTGTATCCGCCGAACCGTATTTACAATCTGTGCATGTTCCAACTGAGCAATTAGTCGAAAACACTGTAAAGCAGCAAGCTTACAAACTACAAGGTCACAGTATTAAGACCAGTCAATTGTTGTACCCCAATAAAAGTGATTTCACCCCGGGACAAGTCGTCAAGCACAAGCTAAGCAATCCCCATTTAACAGCTCTGAATCTTTTTGTGATCGGCGCAGACCCCATGTCGATTCGATGGGCAAAAACAAACGCCGCCTATTTAAAAAAACATCATGCCTTTGGAATGATCACCAATGTGAGCACAGCCGATCAAACCAAACAGGCTGAGAGGCAAACAGGCTTAACCCTAACACCAGCGGCCTTAACGGGCTTTGCCAAAGTGGTGGGTACACACCATTACCCACTCATGGTAACTCAAGGTTGGGTGTTGCAGTGAATGGAGGCGTCCAGCATGAAGTTAAGAAGAAACAGCGTGGGTTATTGAGCTTTTTGTTTGCCGTGGCGCGGGCAATTTTTTGGGGATTTTTAGTGGGGATGCTGATTAATGGGTTTATGTGGCATCACGAAGGATATCAAGCACTGATGAAAGATTTAAAGATCACTTATCAAGAACAGGTGAATGGTATAGCCCTTAGAAATCAGGCCATTTCAGATCACTACGATTTGGCGGTAAATGGCATTAAAGAGACAAGTCAACGCGAAGAGGCTAAAGCGATGAGTTGGCTAGATCATTTTGCAAAGGGCCAGTTTTTAAAGAACTCACCAGAGGTTACCCAAAAAGCCCATGGGGTTGTTGGCTTTATCGATCATTTAGTCAATGTCGCTTGGGGTACATTGGAAGTATTGATAGCCAAGTTTTTCAGTGTGTTCGCCTCGTTTTGGGTGTTTATCTTTGCCGCTTTTTTAGGGGCAATGGATGGCCTTTTAGCGAGATATATTCGTACCCAAGAAGGTGGAAGAGAGTCGACCTTTATTTTTCATCGGGTATCCGATGTGGTGATTCGCTTACCGATTGGCATTTTGTTTTTGTATTTGACGCTACCGTTTTTTTTAAACCCAGAGATGGTGGTGGTGATCGTGAGTGTGTTGTTTTTTAGCTTCTTTTATTTGGCCACCGCCAACTTGAAGAAATTTTTATAGAGGTCATTGGAATATGAAAGTGATTCAAAACCTGTGTTTGGCATCTGTGCTACTTGCAGCCTTTGGCAGTAGCTTTGCCGATGAGGCACAAATGAAATTAACGATGGTCAAAATCGTCAATCAATTAGAAGCGGTTAAACCGTTAATTAGTCAAGCCAAGGCCGAACAAGAAGCCAACCCGCGCATTAAGATTCATTTTGATAGCTGGGTGGATGCTGAGGGTCATAAGCACAATGGATTGCGAGAGGACATTGAAGCGATTCAAAACTCTTTAATTCAAGCGATTGATCAAAGAAGCACAGACCCCAGAGTTTACAAGCCCATTAAGGGTGATTTTGTGGGGCAAGATCATGTTTGATATGACAAACACACAAAAGCAAGCCTTTCAGGCAGCAACGGGTGG
>CBFIHN010000034.1:0-17883 GCA_965662575.1 Gammaproteobacteria bacterium | reverse complement strand
TAATCATTGCATCATCCATAAGCTTAAAAAACGAGTATAACAACCCAAATTCAAAAAAAAATTAATGCGACAGAACCCCACTGTCACCCGTCAACCCAAGGGCTATTCCACATGGCAAACCAAATAAAATGCTTAGCACCTTACTTCAACCCACATCCAAGGTTAGCCGGTATGGCGACGTCCATATATTTAGGGTTTGGTAAGTCTAGGTTTTCCATGAGTGTGACGTATTCTTGTTCTGATGAGACTTGCAACCTAGGATTAAATCGCTTTTCTTCATAAATGCTACTTGCTGTACGGCCGTTATAGTCGTGAGCAGGATAAACCAACGTGTCATCTGGTAATTTAAACAGTTTATTCTTGATGCTATCGTATTGAGCCACTGCATCACCGTTTTGAAAATCCGTTCTTCCTGTGCCTCGAATAAGCAGGGTATCACCTGTAAAAACTCGACCGTTGAGCAAAAAACTGTATGAATCGTCTGTGTGCCCAGGTGTATATATGGCTTGTAATTTCAACCCATCAAAGTCCACGGTTTCCCCTTCTTTAATTTTGATAGAAACACATTCAGCTTTTGATTGTTCTCCCATAATGGATTTGCATTTAGTGGCTAATCGTAAATCTCCCAGAGCTGTCACATGATCTGCATGAACATGGGTATCAATAGAGGCAACTAATTTTAAATCTAATTCTTTAATCAAGATTGTGTATTCAGATAACTTTTCTTTCACTGGATCAATCAATATGCCTTCTCGACCAAGACCTGAAGCAATTAGATAGGTATAGGTGAAAGTCTCTGCATCAAACAGTTGTCGAAAAATCATCTTTAGCTCCCCTTGGTTTTGTTAAACGGTAATTTCATAAGTAAATTGGCAAGCGCGCAGGTATCTGTCAGGCCAGCAAATAATAAACCCGCCCCGAAAAATGCACTGAGCAAATTGAAATAAGGGGAAACAAAATACGATAAAATAATCCCCAAAAGCACCATCAATCCGACAACAATCTGAACCTGTCGCATGATTGGAAAAGGTGCTTTGGCGTTTTTGCTAGTAGTTAACCCTGCTTTTTTCCAAGCAATTAAACCGCCCTCCAAAATAAATACATCATCTGCATCTATGGACCTAAAAACCGGCTCTGCCTGTTGAGTTCTATGCCCTGACCTACAATGAAAAACAACGCAGTCATCTTTGCTAAAATTTGCAGAGGGTAGCTGCTCAACCATAATATGCTCAGACCCATGTATATGCTCTGATGCGTACTCATCAGGAGTTCGTATATCAATCAGCCGAACTTTTTTGCTTTTGCAAAGCGCCTGATAGTTTGAAACATTTATTGTTTGACAGTTCTTCATTTGAACACTCCTAAAATTCGTTAAATCTAAATTAGAATTAACTAATGTTCTGGGTAAATTTTTTATCTATCCTTCACAGTAGATTTCATATAAAACTTTTAATATTTTCTCAGTCTTATTATCATGCAGCCTGTAGTAAACAGTTTGCGATTCTTTACGCGTTGCCACCAAGCCTTCTTTTCTAAGCACAGAGAGATGCTGAGAAAATGCAGATTGGCTTAATTGCGAATGCTCTGCTAAATCACCAACACATAGCTCTCCTTTTGTAAGCATGCATAAGATTAGCAAGCGGGACTCATGTGAAATTGCTTTCAACATAGAGGCTGCTTTTTTTGCATTGGCATGCATTGCCTTTAAATTTTCCACATATAAACCTCTTGATTGTGTCTATATATTAGTATATTCTAATTTAGATTTCAATGATTTATTTCAGTTTGAACAACTTAGTTGATTGGCATTGGAAATGTAATTTCGTTGTCGCCTTTTTATGCAGCTTTAGTCATAGCGCCAAGCACTTTTTCTGATTCTGTCGCATTAATTTTTTTTTGAATTTGGGTTGTTATACTCGTTTTTTTAAGCTTATGGATAATGCAATGATTAGCTTTAAGTTTCGCCGTTTTCCCAAAGATATTATTTTGATGACAGTGCGCTATTGGCTTACCCATTGAGCTATCGTGCCATTGAAGAATTGATGGATGAACGAGGTGTCCAAATCGATCACTCCAGTGTCCAGCGCTGGGTATCAACATATGCACCGCAACTGGAGCAAGTTTTTCGTTCACGCAAAAAACCTGTTGGCAGCAGTTGGCGTATGGATGAAACATATATAAAGGTTAATGGCAAATGGGTGTATCTGTATCGCGCCGTTGATAAAGAAGCTGCTACCGTTGACTTTATGCTCTCAGAGAAACGTGACCACAAAGCAGTGATGAAGTTTTTCGAAAAGTCCATTGGCTCCAGAGGGCTACCAGAGAAAATAACCATCGACAAAAGTGGTGCCAACACGGCCGCTTGTCACCGCCTCAATATGCTGTTGTTTTTATCAGGGATTGACTGTTTATTCATTGAGGTACGACGAATCAAGTACCTCAATAATATCGTGGAGCAAGACCATCGGTTTATTAAATGGATTACTAAATATACGAAGGGCTTTAAAAGCTTTGACTCAGCTGAGGCGGCGATTGCTGGAATTGAGTTGCATCACATGCTTAAAAAAGGGCAAATGGAAAATGCCGAGAATCAACCAGCTTGGAGGCAATTTTACGACCTCGCAGCATAATTATGTCTGCATATCCCCTCGTCTCCAACTTTTAAAATTAATGTGACAGAGCCAATTAAAAAGGTTAAAAACCTCTGAAAAAGTTGCTATATATGGTGGGCCCACAAGGACTTGAACCTTGGACCAACGGATTATGAGTCCGCTGCTCTAACCAACTGAGCTATGGGCCCACACTGAGCCGGTTAGCTTACAGAGAATTAACGAAAAATTCAACATCATGGTAAAGCACATCGCTGTATGCACTTCCTTGATGCTAAACTGGAATGCCACTATGAAAACGAAAAGCCACGTCCTTTTTTTGAATCAACTGCTGTTCGACAGCGAGAAATAATTTAACACGATCGGATATACTTTGCCGTGAAAAATATTCAGCAAAATCTAAATAAACCTTAAAATGCCTAGCCTCTGAGGCCAGCAAGCCCTGGTAAAATTTTGCCAATTCTGTCTCCAAATGTGGCACTAACACTGAGAATCGCTCACAAGAGCGCGCTTCAATAATGGCATTAACAATCATTGTATCCACCAAAAGATCAGGCTCACTCTGGCGAATATGAGCATGCAAGCCTCTCGCATAGCCAGATGAACTCAAACCACGAAAGGCAATACCTTGTTTTTTCAAAATCCCTAAAACTTGCTCAAAGTGCCGCAGCTCTTCGCGTGCTAACTTCGATAACTTTACTAGCAAATTAGGATAATGGCTGTAACGATGGATTAATTGTAAGGCTGTTGCCGCCGCTTTTTTCTCACAATGCGCATGATCAATCAGTAACAACTCTATATTCTCAAGCGCACACTCAATCCAAACTTGTGGTGTTGTGCAAAATAAAAATTGTGTGACTGTCATAGGCTAGGATCAGACACATCAGAAGACTGTTCAGCCTGCTCTGGCTTAGAGTTAAGTCTTTCCTTTGCCTGTTGGGCTGAAGCATTTTTTAGTAATTGCTTATTGATTAGCTGCACTGTACTGGAGAAGTAAGGCATTGTTCTAGAATGTTGCCACCAAGTGTACTGGCTACAGCCTAGAAAATTGGCAATAACCAATAGAGTCGTTGCTAAAAACAAACCCCTGACCACGCCAAAAATAACACCTAAGAGACGATTACCTAGCGATAAGCCACTGGCAGCAACCATTTTACCTAGCAATGCAGCAATAATACCGAAAACAACGAAACTCACTATAAACAGAAAAATATAACTAAACGCAACTCGAGCCCAGGCCGTTGTAATCACCGAAGTCAAATGTGGCTCAAGCATTGGCGTAAAAAAAATAGGAATAGCAAAAGCCAAAACCCAAACAAGCAATGCTAACATTTCACGAAGCAAGCCCCGCCAAGCACCTAAAATAACCGATAAGATTAAAATGACAAAAATTATGTAATCTAAGAATGTTAAGCTCATCTATGGTCTCCTAAAAATGTTGCTTGATATTGTATCGCATCACCTAAATGAGGAAAATGCTGTGGCCACTCTTGTACCATTGCTAATAAACGGTCTTTATCCAGACTCGGCCCAATAATGACCTGAAAGCGTTTGGGACCATTGGACTGGATATAATTGATGATTTTTTTGCTCTGCAACCAAGCACTCATCGCTTTTGCCCCTCTATTATCATAATTTTTTACAATTGGTAACGCCCAAGCTTGACTATGTGCAAGGTCATCATTCACTTTGGCCGGACGCATCAGATTTTTAGGCGCCTTTTTTTGTAAAGCTAATAGTCCGGGTTCTGCAATTTTAGGCATATTTGGCCAAGGAGGCATTGGCATAGCAAATACAAAGGAAGATAGTGAGAATAAAAACAAAACGATAATTAGCTTATTATTTAAGCTGCCAAGATACCCCATATGATCTAATCTCATAAAAATTTTTTAACCGCCGCTACTAAATGAAACGACCCAAAGACCACAATACGATCATTTGACTGAGCTAAACTCATAATAGATCGCCATGCCATCGCAAGATTATCAAAAGGCTTTGCCCTTCCTGGCAAACAATCCGATAACTGATCTAAACTTGCACCACGGGAGGACTTGAGCTGAGCATAAAACCAATGCCTTATCGATGAAACCATAGGCATAACAATACCTTCAATATCCTTGTCAGACATCGCAGAGAATAACCCATAAGTTTCCCCTTGACATCGATTCAAGTTCAAAGAATCTGCCAGGCGTTGCGCAGAAGCTTTATTATGCGCGACATCTAAAATAATGTCTGGCTGACCTTGGCGCTTAATTTGCTCAAAGCGACCAGGTAAAAAAGTATTCTTTAGCCCTGCAATAATTGCTTGATCACTGATAGTAAAGGGAGATTCATTCAATGCCATCAAAGCTGTCGATGCATTATCTAGCCCTAAGTTTAACTTAGGTAAATCTGGCTTTTGGCAATTTTTTGTAGACCATTGCCAATACGTGTCGCAATCTTGATAGCCATAGTCTTTATTTAATGCATAACTGTGACTGCTGAGCTTATTCGCGATATCAAATAATATCTTTGGCGGATTTGGATCTCCAATGATCACAGCCCTACCCTGGCGCATAATACCGGCTTTCTCGTGCGCGATTTGCTCGCGAGTATTGCCTAAACGATCCATATGATCCAAACCTATCGATGTAATCACCGCAAGATCACTATCAATAATATTAGTGACATCCAAACGGCCACCAATACCAACCTCAAGTAAAATGACATCCAAAAACTGTTGCTGGAACACATATAATGCCGCAAAAAAACTATGCTTAAAATATCCCAAATAACTTTCTGCAGTTAACGGTGAAAGAAATTCAAATGCACTAATAAGCACTTGGTCAGAAACATTTTGTCCATTTATCCGAATACGCTCATTAAACGACAGTAAATGCGGTGACGTGAATGTACCGACACTGAGGCCTGAGGCCAAGAGGATTGCTTCCAAAATAGCTACCGTTGAGCCTTTGCCATTTGTTCCTGTTACAGTGATTACAAAAGCATCAGGACTCATCAAGCCGCAACGTTTTGCTAACGCTTCGCTCATTTTCAAATCAAAGTCATCAACAGCCTGAAGATGTTCAAGCTTGTCTAAATACTCACCCAGCTTCATCTATTTTTGTATGTAATAGCTTTGCAAGCAAATCAGCAATACGCTCTCTTAGTTGGCGCCGATCGATAATCATATCAACCATTCCTTTTTCCTGCAGGAACTCACTGCGCTGAAAACCTTCAGGTAATTTTTCACGCACAGTTTGCTCAATAACCCGAGGTCCTGCAAAACAAATTAAAGCATTTGGCTCCGCAATATGAATATCACCTAACATGGCTAAACTGGCAGAAACACCACCGGCTGTGGGGTCAGATAGAACAACAATATACGGCAGTGATGCTTGTTTCATTCTCGCCAATGCAGCACTCACTTTAGCCATCTGCATCAATGAAAATAAAGATTCTTGCATACGCGCACCACCACTGGCAGAAAAGCAAACCAGTGGCAACTTATGTTCAAGGCAATAATTCACTGCTTGCACAAAGCGCTCACCAACAACTGATCCCATCGAGCCACCCAAAAAATAAAAGTTGAAAGCTGTCGCGACCAATGGCAAGCCTTTGACTTGACCAGACATGACTAACAGCGCCTCATCTTCTTGTGTACTTTTCTGTGCTGCGGATAATCGATCTTTATAACTTTTAGTATCTTTAAATTTCAGCGCATCTACTGGCAAAATATGATCCGCCAATTCGATGATAGAACCCTGATCAAAAAATTTCTCTAACCGGTTGCGCGGACGGATACGCAAGTGATGATCACACTGCGGACAAACCCAGAGGTTGCGTTCCAGTTCTGGGCGATAAAGTGATGCACAGCAGGAAGGGCATTTATCCCAAACACCCTCAGGAACACCCTTCTTATTTTGCTTTTTCTCGGTACGAATCCGCGGCAAGATAATATCTTTCATCCAGCTCATTGATAATTCACCTAATCAATAAAAGTTAAACTCTATGGCATTAGTCTATTCATATTCATTAAAAACTACCTCTGACTTTCTGCGGGGGTAGTTTATTGATCATGATGTTAACACAACGAAGATCAATGAGTCACGACCTGCGGGGAATAGCCTTGAAACAAACCACGCCGCCGCAAGCAGCGGTGTATTTTATCCCTGATAATATTTCGCCTATGCGGCAATGCCGCATCAACGGCGACCCAAGGGGAGCGCTCACCCACTGCCCCTAGGAAACCCCAGGCATCAAAGTGCCCGGCAAGCCACGGGCTATTCTCTTTAATAAACCAATTAGATAAAACATCCTAAAAATTTGAGCTTAAGTTAGCAACAAATTTTTTCAAGGCGTCTCCTGACTGCGCCCCCCTATCCATACTCAAAACACCCGCTTTGGTTTTGAAATAAAGCGTTGGAGTTTGCGCGATGGCATTAGCTCGAGCAAACGTCATGTTTCTAGCTAATTTTCCATCGGCAATCATATTGGCAGTTGTTAATGGTTTAATACCGCCCTCCTCTATCGATTCTTTGAATTTTGCTTCATTTTCAGCTAATGCTGCTAAAGGCTCATTGGCAGCAAAAATAGCTCGTGCTTTTGCTGCACTGCTAGGCTTAATCAAACCTATAACAATCCAACGCACCGCAATCTGCCCAGATTTAATCATTGGTTCTATTGCTTGATAAAACCGATGACAGAAAATACAATTTGGATCTATGACAGCATAAAGTTTATGCGGCGCATCCGCTTTACCCTGCTCAATCCAAGCGGTATTTGCAATGGTTTTAAATGCTTTCACCGCAGCATGTGGTTGGACGTATTTCGCATAATCTTTCTCTGCTAAATTTTTACCATCAGCAGTAATCACCGCACCCGAAACTAAATATCGCCCAGCACGATCTGCATACAAAATACCGACTTGAGGCATCTTACCTTTACTCTGCACAACAAAACCTTCAAGATTTGCAGTTGCCTTAAAGTGTCTTAACACCGTCACTTGATTATGCGTTGTCGTATCAATTTGATTCGTAATTTTCTCTAGTGCAAGCTTTGGGTTCTGATGGCTTAGGAAATAAGTTGCCACACTAACAATCACTGCAACAACAACGGTAAAGACAACGGATTTTACCAATGAAATTTTCATTATTAACCTCTACATAAAAAAAGGAGCTTTACACACAGAGGTATAATGCTCCTTGAAACAAAATTTACAAGCGTCAAGAGTGTGAACTCACGCACAGGACTTGACGCTTATAACCTGATGATATCGCCCAGTTCTATTTTTTCGCTTTATCAGCTTTATGTGCTTTTGGCTTTTCGACTTTAAGCAATTCAACTTTGAATGTTAATGCTTGGTTAGCGCCAATGCTAGGTGGTGCAAATTTACCATAAGCAAGTTTTGGCGAAATATATAACATCCAAGTAGAACCTTGTGGCATTTTCTCTAATGCTTTAGTCCAACCCGGAATCACACCATTAACAGGGAAAGTTGCTGGTTGTTTACGCGCATAAGAACTGTCAAACACCTTCCCATCGGGCAGCGTACCTTTATAGTTGACTGTTACAGTGTCTTCTTTAGTCGGAATTGGGCCTTTTCCTGCTTTGAGTACTTTATAGTACAAGCCTTTCTCAATCTGTTTAACGCCTTTCATATGAGACATGCGACTTAAATAGGCAACACTTTTTTTCTCATTAGCTGCAGCAACTTCTTTTTGCTTAGCCATCATTTTTTGCATCATTTCTTTTTGAAAAGCTTGCATAGTTTCTTGCATTTGCTTCTCACTAAGTGCACCTTTTTCACCAGCAAAGCCGGCTTTAAGACCTGCATAAACTAACGTTGGCGTAGCCTTAATGTCTTGTTGATGGAAGTTTTTACCCAAATCATAACCGATGGTATAGCTAACTTTATCCATTTGCGTAGCCAATTTCACTTGGTGAGCCTTGTGTGCACCTGCGTAAGATACAGAAGCTAACGCCACCGCAGAGGCAACAACCCCAGTCGCAATAATTTTCATAGAGATATCTCCTAGGTTTTTCTTGAAATTATTCGTCACTGATCTTAAGGACACGGATGGCTAAAGTCAAGCAAACAGTTAACGACTAAAACAACTCAAGTCAACACACCAGCAAACCCTATGACTAGCAACATGGCATATCATGAGACTGTTACCAGCTAACTAATAGCAAACAACCGCTGGGCAGAAAAAAATAAAAAACGGCGTTTAGGCGCGCACAAGGCAGTGTGCAACAATCCCATTATCAACTCATTTGGGCAGCAAAATAAGCTGCACCTTTTAGCCCAACCAAACCATCACAGACAATGTTGACTGGAATTTCTTCCAACAACTTTGACATTCTACCTTTATCTAGAAAATTCTTCATAAAACGACCATCCTGTAATTGTGGTGCCAATTTTGCTGCAATACCACCGCACAAATAAAGCCCAGAAAATGGTAGTGTTGTCAGGGCC
Source organism: Gammaproteobacteria bacterium (assembly GCA_965662575.1). GTDB lineage: Bacteria > Pseudomonadota > Gammaproteobacteria > Francisellales > CACEW01 > CBFIHN01. The sequence continues at coordinate 8,817 of CBFIHN010000034.1, read as the reverse complement.
AGGTTACCTGCCGCAGCACCGTAGACATTAATAAATAAATCTAAAGCCCTTAAAGCCATGGGATCATTCTGCGCTGTCGCATAATACGAAATATCGGCAGCGGCCTCCTTATTATTGAACACCAACCGGTGTAGCTCTGTATTCTCTTTTTCACCAAAGCGTGGATTATCCCTTACATACTTATAGATATTTACTAAGCCTAGGCCCGAGAGTACTCGCTCTAGCGACACCCGCCGTATTTTGGTTTGCAAATATTGCAGTAAAGCCATTTGCTCATCGTCACTAGGTGCAAAATCAACGTGTCCACCTTCTGTTGGACTAACTGAAATATCCGACCCATGCTGATGGATCAAAGCCACACCCAATCCTGTGCCTGCACCAATAATGGCCGACACACCTTTTGCTGCAACCTGACCCTGTTGAATTGTGATAAAGTCATCCCGAGTCAGCACTTGTAGACCGTAACCAATCGCACGAAAGTCATTGATTAACTTGACTCTCTGGATATTCAATGTCTGTGATAAATCATCTTCATTAACGTACCAAGGCAAATTCGTTAGCTTCACTGTCCCATTTGCAATCGGCCCTGCCACTGCAAAGCAGGCACGATCAATCGATGCATCTTGATACTCACAAGCATGAAGAAACTGCTGAATAATCTCAGTCAATGTCGCATAGTCGCCACTGGGATAAACCTGTTGTGAGATAATTTGTTCTGATTCAATCTCATGATATTCAACCAAGGCTAAACGAGTATTTGTTCCACCAATATCACCAGAAAGTATCAACATATTTTCTACTCAACTTAATTATTATCGGCTGGATTTAACGCCAAAGCCTGATAAAAATCAAGCGTTATTGGTTGCTTAGCAAAGCATATCTCGCTATCCTCTGACTATATCATTACCTCAGACTATGAATCTTTTGAGCCACCAAGTTTTAGCCCGCAAATGGCGCCCTAAAAATTTTGATCAAGTCGCAGGCCAACAAGTCGCCTTAACTGCCTTGCGTCATGCTCTTGAACATCAGCGCTTACATCACGCTTATTTATTCAGTGGCACCCGAGGTGTGGGTAAAACAACTATTGGGAGGATTTTGGCTAAATGTTTGTCATGCGAGCAAGGTATATCACCCACGCCGTGTGAAACCTGCGCCAACTGCCAACAGATAGATCAGGGTCGCTTTATTGACTTAATTGAAATTGATGCTGCTTCAAACACTAAAGTTGAAGATACGCGTGAGCTACTCGATAATGTGCAATACGCCCCAACTCAAGGGCGCTACAAAATTTATTTGATTGACGAAGTACATATGCTGTCAAATCATAGCTTCAACGCTCTACTGAAAACATTGGAAGAGCCTCCTGAGCATGTCAAATTTTTACTAGCAACGACTGACCCACAAAAACTACCAATCACCGTGCTGTCACGCTGCCTACAATTTAATCTCCCACCAATCTCTGTTGATATTATTGAGCAACAACTCACGCACATACTCCAGGCAGAAAAAATTAATTCTGAACAAACGGCGATTGCTTTAATTGCGAAAGCTGCCAATGGCAGTTTACGTGATGCCCTAAGCCTACTCGACCAAGCTATCGCCTTTGGCGACGGCCAACTTCATTTCGTAACCTGTCAAGACATGCTTGGCACTATCGATCAACAAACAATTATTGCATTAGCCACTGCCATTTTAATGCAGGATAGCCCACAAGCATTTAACCATATTCACCAACTACTGGCTCAAGGCAAGGATGCCGCAAAGGTGTTGGCAACGCTCGCGGAATTATTTGTGCAGCTGGCTATTTACCAGCAACATTCAACGTCCGGCCATCGTGATTTTAACCCTGAAATTCTAGCGAAACTGGCGGCCATCACAAATGCACAAACTTTACAGTTACTCTATCAAATCACCATCACCAGCCAACGTGACTTACCGCTAGCACCTGATAACAAAACCGGCCTTGAAATGGCAATGCTTAGACTTCTAGCGTTTATCCCTCAAGGCTCTAAGCCATACCGCTCATCTAAGGCCAAAAACAATACTGCCGGCAGCGTCGAACCAATACAAAAGACCAAACAATTGACGAAAAAAACTGTTAACACACCTATTGCAACACCTCCAAATATCAAAGCAGATGATTGGCACACCATCTTATCGCAACTCCCAGCAACTGGCTTACTCAAACAAATGGCCTTTCATTGCACCCTCTTAACACAAAACCAACATAGCGTAGAGCTCGTCATTGACCGACAACATGCAAACATGGTCAATGAACGTAATAAACAACAGCTAAGCCAACTATTGAGTACGCATTTTGCCCGCACAATCAAAGTCAATATTCAAACTGAAGCCACCGCACCAACCGAAGCATTATCACCGGCAGCACATCAAGAGGCTATACAAAAAACACAACAACAACACGCAGAAGATTCGATTAAAAATGATCCTCATGTGCGGTTTATGCAAGCAGAGTTTGATGCAATAATTGAACCTAACTCAATAACCCCAAATCACAAGGAAACTTAATGGATATTAGTAAACTCATGGAACAAGCCAAAGTGATGCAAGAAAAAATGCAATCACTACAAGACGAAGTTGCTCAAATTAAAGTCGCTGGTGCAGCAGGCGTTGCACCACAAATTGTTAAAGTCATTATGAACGGCAAACATGAACTTGAGCATGTGATTATTGACCCAAGCCTAATCCAAACAGAAAATGAAGGCAAAACCTTATTACAAGAACTGGTTGCAGCAGCCGTTAACGATGCGACCCGAAAACTTGAAAAAGAAACTCGCGATAAAATGGGTGGACTAGCCGGAGATTTACCCCCGGAATTCCAAATGCCTTCCTAATGCCGTTTAGCCCCCAAATCAATGCACTAATTGACGCTTTACGTTGCTTACCCAGTGTTGGTCAAAAGTCAGCACAGCGGATGGCCTTTCATTTGCTGGATAAAGATCAAAAAAGTGCCCAACATCTTGCTAAAACATTAACTAAAAGCTTGGACATGATTGGTCGCTGTCAAACCTGTCGCACCTTGTGTGAATCTGACCAATGCCAAATTTGCAGCAGTAGCAAACGCAATCAACGGTTACTGTGTATTGTTGAAACACCGATGGACATTTTAGCCATTGAACAATCCTCTGGGTTTGATGGTATCTATTTTGTACTGATGGGCCGCTTATCGCCACTTGACGGTATTGGCCCTGAAGAGCTCCAACTTGACCAACTTGAAGCAAGACTTAAAGACCATGATATCGATGAAGTCATTTTAGCAACCAACCCCACCATCGAAGGGGAAGCAACAGCTTATTACTTAACCGACATGATTAAGTCTTATCATAAACCCGTATCACGAATTGCTTACGGCGTGCCCTTCGGTGGTGAACTTGAATATATTGACAGCAACACACTATCACATGCCTTTCATTCGAGACAAGCAGTGTAAGTGACTCATCTAATTCACGCTAACCCCACAGAAATTCTTGTGTATAGGGAGAAGAGGGAATATCCCACCAAGCGGCATCAAACGAGCGCCCTTGCGAGCCAATTGTAGCTATTTGTAATGTATCATTCGCATCAAGTTGTACGCCCTGTGCTTGCCAATTTTCCTGCAATCGAGAGGGTGTAACTGATTTAGGAATGGTCACCACATCTCGAGCCAACTGCCAAGCGATTAAAATTTGTGCGGGTGTTGCCTGATGTTTTTCGGCAATCGCAAGAATACTTGGGTCTTCAAATAAATCTGGGGCCACATTATCATCAGGAAAACGTTCTCGTTTTGCACGCGAACCTAATGGCGCATAAGCCTCCATTTGTACTTGATGCTGTTGGCAAAATTGTAATAACTCCTGTTGTTGCCAATACGGATGGCTCTCTACTTGATTCACGGCGGGTTTAATACGACTGTTTTCAAGTAATTCTTGCAAATGTCGCTGAGAAAAATTAGAAACACCAATATTTTTAACTAAGCCCTGATCAACTAATTTTTCCATTGCTTGCCAGGTTTCGCTAATGGGCAATGTTTTCAAATCGATTAAATCATTAACACTCGAAATATCCGAATTCATTCCAACAGATTGATGAAAAGCAACAGGCCAATGAATCAGATATAAATCCAAATAATCAACCTGCAAATCCTGCAAACTTTGCCGACAGGCTACTTCAACGTCTGCGGCAGCATGATAGCTATTCCATAACTTTGAGGTTAACCATAATTCTTGCCGCTCAACCACACCAGCTGCGATTGCCACAGCTATGGCCTCCCCGATGACATCTTCATTAAGATAAATGGCAGCACAATCAATATGGCGATAGCCAATATCTAATGCTGTTTTAACTGCTTGATGTAGCTTATGACGATCCGATAGCCAAGTGCCCAAACCCAGTGATGGCATGATATCCCCAGATAATAGCCGTCTCATTAATTCCTCCCTACACACATTATCTACTCACCTTACACCACATTAAAATGCTTATGACAAGCCAGGTGATATGGCTTGCAACAATTGATCAACCAACTCAAAGCGCCGTTCTGCTGCCAACATCTCTTGCTCGACACGAATTTTTTGACTCCCCACAAAACGCGCAATTTGACTATGTAATTGCACCCATTGGATAATCTTTGCTGGATCGGCTATTGATTGTTCTGAAAATTCAACACTCAATCCTTTGGCATTCGCTTGCAATGACACAACACCCAACTGCTGGGCGCGCAAACGTAAACTGCTGATGGCAAATAAATTCTTCACCTCTTGCACCACCAAGCCAAAGCGGTCAATCATTTCCACTTGGATATCATCTAACGCACTGTCACTAGCTGCCTCAGATATACGCTTATAAAGCTGCAAACGTAAATGTACATCCGGCAAGTAGCTTTCAGGAATGAAACTGCTGACACCTAAATCTATGTCCAAATTCAGCACATGCAGGTGATTAATATCAAACTCTTCACCACGTTCCATTGCTTTCACTGCTTGATTAAGCAATTCAAGATATAGATTAAATCCAACACGATTGATGTGCCCGCTTTGCTCATCTCCTAACAACTCACCTGCACCACGAATTTCCAGATCATGACTGGCCAGTTCAAATCCTGCTCCTAATTGTGCAGCTTTTTCAATTGCTCGCAAACGTTTTTTGGCATCACCACTTAACCCTTTAACGGAAGGACATAATAAATAACTATAAGCCTGATGGTGTGAACGCCCTACTCGACCACGCAGCTGGTGTAATTGTGCCAGGCCCAAATGATCCGCTCGATCAATAATCATTGTATTGGCATTTGGGACATCAATACCCGTTTCAATAATCGTGGTACAAACTAACACCTGATAACGATTATGATAAAAATCGGCCATGATTTTTTCGAGTTCCCGCTCGCGCATTTGGCCATGGCCAACAGCAAATTTTATATCTGGCAATAGCGCTCGCAGCAACTCAGCACAATGATCAATTGTTGTGACATTATTATGTAAAAAATACACCTGGCCACCACGCATGACTTCTCGCCGTATTGCCTCTTTAATTAGCTCATCCGTCCGCGACTTAACAAATGTTAGCACCGACAAGCGTTTGGCTGGTGGCGTCGTCATCAAGGATAAATCACGGATTTTTGACATCGCCATATTTAACGTTCGTGGAATGGGGGTTGCCGTCATCGTTAAAATATTGACATCAGCACGTAACGCTTTGAGCTTTTCTTTATGCCGCACACCAAAACGATGTTCTTCATCAATAATGACCAAGCCTAAATCCTGATACTCAACATCTGTATTCAGCAAACGATGGGTGCCAATCACAATATCGACATGACCAGCTTTTAAGCCGGCAATCACTGCCTGCTGCTGCTTAGCCGTCTTAAAGCGTGATAATGATTCAACACGTATTGGCCAGTGTGCAAAACGATCTGAAAAATTTTCATCATGTTGTTCTGCAAGCAAAGTCGTTGGCACCAGAATCACAACTTGTTTGTGTGTGTGTGCCACCAAAAATGCTGCACGCATTGCCACTTCTGTTTTACCAAACCCAACATCACCGCAAAGTAAACGATCCATCGGAGTATCCGATAACAAATCCTGGGTCACCTCTTTAATTGCTTGACGTTGGTCTGCTGTTTCTTCAAAAATAAAGCCATCACAAAATCGCTGATAATCATCTGAGTCAAACTGACAAGCAAAACCTTTTTTGCGTTCTCGCTTAGCATAAATAGCCAAGAGCTCTGCTGCCACATCACGAATTTGCTTAGCCGCTTTATTAACCGTTTTTTGCCAACGATCGGTGCCAAGCACATTTATTGGCACATGCTCAAACTCCGCACTGCTGTAACGACTGATTAAATGCAAATCACTAATCGGCACATATAATTTATTATCATTGGCATAGTGTAATGTTAAAAATTCTTGTGCTTGACCATCAAGCGCTAAAGTCGTTAATCCCTGATAGCGGCCAATACCATGTTTTAAATGGACCACAGCATCGCCAATGTTTAGCTCCGTAAAATCACGAATGGCAACTCGGTTGTTAGACTCCACTTCCGTAGTCTGGCGACGACGGCGCTGCAAGACCAAATCAGCAAATAAATCATTTTCACTAATGACCACATAATGATCGGCAATAAATCCTTGGTCGAGCAAACCGATACTGATTGCCAATGGTGGTTTCTGCGTTATAAATGACTGCCAATTTTTCGCGATATCGACTGCAAACCCCAACTTTGCTAAGTGCGATTGCAAAATCTGTGCTCTCCCTTCACTGGCAGCACAGCATAAAATCGGCCTGTTGGCCGATGCAATAAAATTCTTTAACGCTAATAAGGGGACTTGTGCTTGTGGCTGAATATGCAAATCAGGTAGCGTGCGTAGCACAGAATTTTGTTTCTGTGCTCCTGGCTTAGTTACCACCGTCTGCTCTAAACGCAGCTGGGCAAATGATTTAAACCGATGAAACAAATCGACTGGTTGAATAAATGCTTGCTGAGGTGCCAACGCAGGTGAGGTCAATGAAAAACGCATTTGCTGATAACGATCATTCACTTGCTGTATGAATAGGTTGGCGCTAACTGGCACCTGCTGATGGCTCACAATCAAGGTATCTTTAGGCAAATAATCAATCAAACTGGCGGTTTTTTCGAAGAACAATGGCAAATAATATTCCGCACCAGCAGCCGCGCGTTGTTTATCAATCGATTGTAAAACAGGGGATTGCCATGTGTTCTCTGGAAAATTCTGATGCCATCTCTCGATAAAAAAATCGGCACTCTTCGTTGTCAATGGATATTCATGTGCAGGCAACAACGCCAGCTGTTCTAGAGTTCCGAATGAGCGTTGTGTTTCTGGATCAAACAATCGCAAGGTATCAATCTCATCGTCAAATAGCTCAATGCGAACTGGCTGTTTCGACCCCATTGGATACACATCAATAATACTACCCCGCACTGCAAATTCCCCACGAGAAAAAACTTGCTTTACCAAGTAATAACCCGATTGGAGCAGTTGATTTTTCCATCGCGCAATATCGATGCGCTGCCCAAGCTTTAAACTTAAACTGTTACCTTGCAAAAACTCAGGTGGCGACAAGTGATGTAGCAAAGTATTCACTGAGACAATCGTCACACCATATGCTTGGTACGGCAAAATACTTAACAAATGCAAACGTTGGGAAGTAATATCTTGGTGTGGCGAAAAGGGATCATAGGGTAAAGTTTCCCAGTCAGGAAATAATGTTACAGGCACCTTTTCACCCAAGAAAAAAGGCAATTCTTGTTGCCAGCGATAGGCTTGCTGCATATCTGCTGCAACCAATAAAACCGAGGCTTTATGCTGCGTCACAATCCTCGCAAGGTCATGAGCAATAAATTCTGGCTGCAGACTACCCAGATAGGCACTTTTAGCCGGCATAATTTTTATTGAAGACATAGTGAAAATTTAATAGTGGGCAAGCTCATTATAATTGCCCACTTTACACCATAATGATCTTTTTACCCACTAAGAGGCGACACAAACAGTAATTAGCCATAGGATTTAAAATTAGCTATACTTTTGGTATGATTATTAGTAATACTTTTGGTGGGAATTAAAATGTATGCACAGAAAATATCGATATCACTGCCACAAGAACAGTGCCAATTTATTGAGCAATATCAGTTGGAACATCATTGCAAGAGTCGATCAGATGTTATTAATCAAGCGCTGATTTTACTGCAAGAGAAACAACTAGAGACAGCCTATGCTGAGGCAAATGCTGAGCTTGATTATGATTTAGATCATCTATCTGGCGAGGGTTTAGATCATGGGGCGTGGTGAGGTTTTTCTCGCAAATCTTGATCCGACTATTGGCTCTGAAATTAAAAAGACACGCCCAGTGGTGGTAGTTAGCAATAATGCGAATAATCAGAAATCTGAGACAGTCACAATTTTGCCGTTGACTTCCAATACAAAGAAAATTTACCCATTTGAAGTGTTTTTGCCTAAGGAAGTCACGCAGTTGCCAAAAGACTCAAAAGCCCAATGCCATCAAATTCGCACCATCTCAAAGCAAAGGCTCATTCAGGGTAGGCCAGCTGCTAAGTTAAATCAGGACTTGATGAGTCAACTTGAGCAAGCTTTAAGAATACACCTAGTGATTTGATGCGAAATAGGCAAAAATACATACCAGAAGAGCATAGCTGGCAAGCGCTGTTGCCTCAGGGCATGCAGGAGTTGATATCGACGCTTTCAAAAATAATTGACATTAATGCTCCGCGAATTCAATTAAGAAACCGCCACCCCTGGTTGTATAGCAACCAGCTACTTATGCACGCCTGACCGACAGTCA
>CBFIHN010000033.1:0-18217 GCA_965662575.1 Gammaproteobacteria bacterium | reverse complement strand
AATTCATTTATTAATAAATGGCTGTCCCCGACTTTTGATATTGGTCATATCCGCACCACTAGCAATAGCAGTACTCAAGTGAGTGCAAACAATACTTTATCATTAGGCAATAATTTATTTAATTTTCAGACTGCTTTTCGTAACAATCGTAGCAACAACCAAAGCTTGGGTTATCAATACCGACCACTGGCCTCTAAATGGCAACTATCAGTCAATGTAAACCGTAGTTTTTCAAGTGATAAAACTGAGTATACTTGCAGGGATTACCTATAATCCCACCAGCTCATGGATTATGAGTTTCAATATGAGTAAAACCAGCTTTAGTTTGTCATTAAGCTATACCAATGCGCTTGGCTTATTTAGTCGCTTAGACTCAGCGAAAGGGTTTGCCAAAGGGAGTGTCTATGGTCAATTGCTCAGCCCATCAATCAATGGTCAGTCTGGCAAGCCGCTAGCTGGTGTTAAATTAACCCTTGGTGGTGAGACATCAACGACGGATGAACAAGGGCAATTTTTATTTAATAAAGTACCTGCGAATACGACCGTCCCGTTGAAGGTTGATTCCAGTACGCTCGATCCCAGCTTTATTCCGCGTTTTGAAGAGTTTCCAATTTCTCTCAAACCCGCTGATATTTTGGAGCTAAACCCCGAGCTGCTAACCAGTGTTGGCTTTGATGGCAATGTCTTTAGCAATCAATTTTTACCACCCAACACCAAGCTGGTGATTCAGCAAGAAAACTATCCCTATATTCGTCAAGTGGTCGAGTTAGAAGATGATGGCTATTTTGCTACGGATGGTATTCCCAGTGGCACTTATAAACTCTCTCTATCCGGGGTAAAAAATCCACCTAAGCCAATGATCATCAATATCAAACCAGAAGATGAGTGGTTATACGACTTAGAAATTCGTTGGTATCAATAGGGGGAGATGCCAAAGTCATCTATACGATCAACAAGATGTGATTTGACAATACCTGCAATCTCCACTATTGTTTCGATTACCCTAGAAATATAGATGATTGTCCATGACATTACTGCTTGCTGCAAAACGCCTACACGAATTAGGTCATCAGAGACGCTTAGAGATTTTTAAGTTGCTGGTTGTTTATGGCCACCATGGCCTTGAGACTGGGAAAATCTCGGAGCAATTATCCATTCCCAGCTCGACCTTATCACATCATATAAAACGATTGGTTCAAGTTGGTTTAATTGAACAACAGCAATATAAACAGACTATCATTTGTAAACCCAACTTCACCGCGTTAAATCAAACGATCGCTTTTTTGAAGGTCAACTGTTGTGAGAAACACAGTGGAGGGACCAATTCATGAAAGCAATAACAGCGATTCGAGGGTGGTGGCTGTGGTTGATAGCAGCCATTTTTTATGCGCTAGATTATTTCCAGCATACCGCGCCTAGTGTTTTGATTAAACCCATTGCAGATAGTGCTCATATTAGCTTTACCAGTGTGGGTAATATTATGAGCCTCTATTTTCCTATCTACGCCATTTCACAAATACCGGCAGGTTACCTTTTGGATAAATTTGGGGTCAGAGCAGTGCTCACCACGGCTTGTTTGATTGTGAGTGTTGGTTTGGCCTTGATGTCCTTTCCACTTGAAAGTGCCCTGGTTATTGGGCGAATGTTCATTGCCATTGGTTCTGCCTTTGCTTTTTTAGGTGCGCTCAAAACGGCATCAACGGTGCTGAGTCAAAAAGTATTTCCGATTGCCGTTGGCCTGACCAATACCATTGGCGTATTGGGTGGTATTTTGGGACAGCCTTTCTTAAATTATTTGATTGAGCAATTTAATTGGGTGCATGCCACCCACATTATCACCTTCTTTGGTCTTGGCTTGGCTGTGTTCATTTTGGTTTTTTTACGTATTCCCAAACCTGGTGTTATGTTGGAAAAACCTAAATTCACTGTGGATATTTTTAAAGATCAACGGTTATGGTTTTTGGCCATTTATGCTGGCATTATGGTTGGTACAGTGGTCAATGCCTTTTCAGAACTCTATGATGTGACTTTTCTTCAGGGGGTTTTTGCCGTCAACGCACAGAAAGCGGCAAATATTAGCAGCATGATTTTTATCGGTATTGCAATTGGTGGACCATTGCATGGCATGATTGCTCGTTTATTTAAGCAAACTAAAACTTGGATGCTAATTGGATGTATTGCCACCATTGTGAGCTTTGCGCTAATCATTGTGTCAGCGATGATAAGAGTCAATGCCAACCTTTTATTTATACTTTATTTCTTCACGGGTTTCTTTGTGTCCAGCATGTTGTTGAGTTTTTCTGTTGCGCGGTGCTGTTATGAAAAACATGTCCATGCCACCATCTTTGCGCTAGTCAATATGGTGATTGGTCTTTGTGGTTTTATTTTCCAGTTTGGTTTGGGCTTGTTATTAAAGTGGTTAATGGATGTGCTGGGTACTCATCATGCACAACAGATTTACAGTGAGAGTTTTTTGTTTTTGTTAGTCCCGTTATTATTTAGCCTGTGGTTTTGTATTAAAATAAAACGTCCTGCTGCGAGTGATCGGGTATAATTATTTATTGGGGCTGTTGCAAGCTGGTTTATAGAGAGCAATAGCTAGACGAAAAAAATGAAAAAAGCGGAGTTTATACCTAATAAATGAGCAGTTTTTCATTTTTTTCAACGACGCTAGTGCCGCCAGAAACTGGTTTGCAACAGTCCCTTATTGACAGGGAGGAATATATTGAAGGTTGTCTCTTTCAATGCCAATGGTATTCGTGCGGCGGCGCGAAAAGGTTTTTTCGATTGGTTTATGACGCAAAATATTGATGTGCTTTGTATTCAAGAGACCAAAGCTCAGCAATCTCAGTTAACTGACACTGTGTTCTCACCTCAGGGGTATCATCGTTTCTTTGTTGATGCCGAAAAAAAAGGATATAGTGGTGTTGCTATTTATACGAAGCGACAGCCAGATCAGGTTATCACGACGCTTGGCTGGGAGCAGGCTGATCGGGAAGGTCGATATTTGCAGCTTGATTTCGGCCAGCTCAGTATTATCTCACTGTATTTACCCTCAGGCTCTAGTGGTGACGTACGCCAAGAGGTGAAATTTGCATTGATGGCATTCTATGAAGACATCCTTAAACAGCAACGGCATGATGGCCGTGAGTATATTATTTGCGGTGATTGGAATATCGTACATAAAGCAATTGATATCAAAAACTTCAAGAGTAACCAGAAAAACTCAGGCTGCTTACCGCAAGAACGTGCCTGGTTAGATAAGTTATTTGATGAATTTGGCTTTGTTGACGCTTTTCGTGTGATTAACCAAGAACCGTTGCAATACACCTGGTGGTCTAATCGTGGTCGTGCGCGTGAAAATAATGTGGGTTGGCGGATTGACTACCAGGTGATTACCCCAGGCCTTAGAGATAAAGTTCAGCAAGTCGATGTATACAAAAAACAGTGGTTTTCTGATCATGCCCCGCTGATCATTGACTACCATTATTCGCTATAAGCAAGACGGTCGTGTTTTGTGTGGAGGCAACAGTCCTGAACTTAAGTAAATGCCAATTGACACAAGGCAAATAAACTCGCTGGCATGATACCAATAATCAATAACGCCAAACCATTAACCGTGATTGCGGCTTGACCATCGACAGCTAAGCTCAAAGACTCGCTTTGTTTAGGTTTATCAAAATACATCACTTTGACGATGCGGATGTAATAGAATGCGGCAATCACCGACATGATCAATGCATAACCGGCTAAGTAATAACTCTGTTGTGAGACTAACCCTTTGATGATCGCTAATTTAGCATCAAAACCAGCCAATGGCGGAACGCCAGCCATTGAAAATAAGACCAATAACATCATAAAGGCAATCCACGGGTGACGGGAGTTCAAACCGGTTAAATCATCAATAGACGCGATGTTTTGACCACCGCGGCTTAACAGCATAATGACACCAAAACCACCCAATGACATAATGGCGTAAATAATCATATAGAACAGCACGGCGCTGTTGCCCTGTGAGTTGGCCAATGATAAGCCGAGGAATATAAAGCCAACATGAGAAATGGTGGAGTAGGCAAATAGGCGTTTGATTTGGGTTTGTACCAACGCGGTTAAATTACCAATCGCTAGTGAAATCACGGCCAGGGCAATTAAAATCACTTGCCAATGTGCTTGTAAGCTGGGGAGTCCATCAACAATTAAACGGATAAACAGGGCAAAACCAGCGAGTTTTGGCATGGTCGCAATAAAACTGGTCACAGATGTTGGTGCGCCTTGATAAACATCTGGCGCCCACATATGAAAGGGTGCTGCGCCAAATTTAAAGCCAAGAGCGACTAAGAAGAATACTAGGCCAAATAGTAAGACAGGATTGTGATAGTTCGTGCCAATCTGTTGCATAATGGTCTGCAGTTCGATTGAACCAGTTGCGCCATAAATTAAAGACATGCCATAAAGCAAGATGCCAGAGGCCACCGCGCCCATAATAAAATATTTCATCGAGGCTTCTGCGCCGGCACTGTGCTTTGGTTGCATTGAGATCATGGCATAGATGGGTAGAGACAGTAGCTCTAAGCCGAGATACAGCAATAGCAGGGTATGTGCTGAGGCGATAACCATGCCACCCAAGAGGGAAATCAGTGCTAACACATGAAACTCGCCGATGAGGAATTGACGATCGCGGTTATATTCACGGCTGTAGATAAAGACACCAAAGACCATCAGATACATAAATAACTTGAGAACAACGCTTAAGTGATCTAAGACAAACTGCCCATGGAATGTGATTTCAGTGGGTGAGCCCAGTTGGCGGAAACTGAAGATCGCGGCAATAATCAATGTGACCTGTGCTAATAAATAGGTGATCCAACGCGTGCTTTTACTTAAGAATAAATCCACCATCAAGATCACACAGATCATGACCAAAACAAAGATTTCAGGAATCGCAGGCGTAAAATGAATGCTGTGGCTGATCATGCGTAAGCTCCTTGAGCAATGATAGTCAGGTCGTGTTGGACAAAATGGGCAATAGCCGCGTGAGAGATGGATAATATGGGCTCAGGATAGATTCCAAAGACAATGGTTGGTATCGCTAGCAGTAAGAAGACTAACCATTCCATTTTATTCATATCAGGTTTATCTAATAGCGCTTGGTTTTGCAACTCACCAAAGAAAACACGTTTATACATCCACAAGGTATAGGCGGGTGCAATGACTAAGGTTAAGCCGGCAATTAAGGCAAGCCAGATATTAGCTTTGAATGCAGCGATGACAATCATAAATTCACCAACAAATCCACTGGTGCCAGGTAAGCCAACATTCGCCATCATAAATAACATCATAAACGTGGCTAAAACCGGTAATGCATGAGCAACACCTTGATAGTCTTTAATGAGGCGCGAACCGTAGCGTTGGAATAAGAAACCGGCACCAATAAACATCGCACCAGACGAGAAGGCATGGGCAATCATCTGAAACATCGCACCTTGTACGCCAATCATTGCATCAGCGTGACTAGCACTACTATGGCCATTGGCTTGACCGAGAATCATAAACACCATAAAGATACCTAGGGTCACTAACCCCATATGTGACACAGAAGAGTAGGCAATTAAACGTTTGATATCTTTTTGTACGATTGCCGCAAAACCAACATAAACAATGGCAACCAAAGACATAGCTATTAATAGCCAGTCTAGTGTTTGATGAACACCTGGGACGATGGGCATGCTAAAGCGCAAGAAACCATAAGCGCCCATTTTTAGCATCAGGGCGGCTAGGACAACAGAACCCCCAGAGGGTGCTTCACTGTGTGCATCCGGAAGCCAGGTATGGAATGGCCACATCGGAATTTTTACTGCAAAAGCCGCTAAGAATGCGAGGAAAATTAAGTCTTGTTCGTTTTTGTTTAAACTGAGATTTAAAAAGCCAGCGATATTGAAGCTGCCCGCTTTGTGGCCCAGATATAGAAAGGCGATCAACATAAAAATTGACCCCAAAAAGGTATAGAGGAAAAATTTGATCGACGCATAGGCACGACGTTGACCACCCCAAACGCCAATGCCGAGGTACATTGGAATCATGCCCGCTTCCCAGAACACATAGAATAAAATGGCATCAGTGGCACAAAATGCACCATTCATTAAGCCGGTAGAAATGAGAAAGATCGCCATATATTGGCCGACTTTGTCTTCGATTCGCTGCCAAGCACTTAAGATAATAATGATATTGGTAAATGTGGTGAGAATAATAAATAGGGTTGAGATACCATCAACACCAAGCGAATAGCGAATATTGAGGAAGGGAATCCAAGGCGTATTCTCAACAAACTGCATGTGCCAGCTATCACTGTTGAAATGGGTGTAAAGTACCATGCTCAGGGCAAAGGTCAGTACAGCAAAAATCAGTGCAACCCAGCGAGTCACCTCAGCAGATAGCGGACCTTGACGGTCGGTGAATAAAACAACCACACCGCCAATAATCGGTAACCAAATTAATAAACTTAATAAATGATTTAACATTTTTTTTCCTAATACTCTTTCCAGTCGTATCTAATGGGGCTGTTGCAAGCTGGTTTTAGCGAATGATAGCTAAACGAAAAAAATGAAAATGGCGGAGTTTATATCTAATAAATGAGCAAGTTTTCATTTTTCCCAACGACGCTAGTGCCGCTAAAAATTAGTTTGCGGTAGTCCCTCTTAGTTGTTCAAATACACCCAACCTAATAAAACTAACAGTCCAATAATCATGGCAAAGGCATAGTGGTATAAATACCCGGTTTGCAGGCGTCGGGTGACACGACCCAATAAGCGCATGGTTTTTGCACTCCCTTCAACGCCCCCTTTATCGATAATGACGATATCACCGACAACCCAGCAGAGATAACCGATACCTTTGGCAAAGGCACAGCTGATCCAATCTAAGGTGTCCTCAAAGAAGTATTTTTTGACTAAGAAGGTATGGATCCAGCGGAATTTGGTTGCAATCCATTGTGGAATCGCGGGGCATAGTACATAGAATACAAAAGTCACCGCGATGCCCGCAATGGCTAACCAAAAGGGTAGGGTATGTAGGCCATGGAGGAAGAACTGCCAGGGTGAGTGGTAAAGAGCCTGTAGTTTAGCAACAACATCATATTGTGGTGCAATATAAATGGCATTGCCGAAGAAACCATTGAGTGATGGCACAAAGAATAGAACACCAATCAGTAGGGCTGGAATCGCCAAGCAAATTAACGGGATTAAGATGGTTAATGGTGATTCTTTCATCTGTCGATCGTGTTCATCACTTAGGCGTGATTTTCCGTGGAAAACAATAAAGAACATGCGGAAAGTATAAACCGCGGTCACAAAGGCTCCACCGACAACAAAGAAGCTGGCAATGCTATGCCCTGGAATGGTCGATGCTTGTACCGCTTCGATAATCAAGTCCTTAGAGAAAAACCCTGAAAACGGTGGAATAGCGGCCAGTGCTAATGCGCCAAATAGCATACAGACATAAGTGATTGGCATCCGTTTGGCGAGACCACCCATTTTGCGGATATCTTGTTCGTGATGCATGCCAACAATCACCGAACCTGCCGCCAAGAATAGCAGGGCTTTAAAGGCGGCGTGAGACATGAGGTGGAACATGCCAATTGAGAAAGCAGACGCCCCTTGCGCGGCCACCATATAACCCAATTGTGATAACGTTGAGTAGGCAATTACCCGTTTAATATCATTTTGTACAATACCGAGAATTCCCATCAAGAAACACGTGGCGGCACCAATGACTAAGACGGTACTTAACGCCGCTGTTGAGAATTCAAACATCGGCGATAACCGCGCAACCATAAAGACCCCAGCGGTGACCATGGTCGCGGCGTGAATCAATGCCGAGATGGGTGTGGGGCCTTCCATTGAGCCCTCAAGCCATACATGCAAGGGGATTTGTGCAGATTTACCGATTGCACCAACAAACAGCAAGATACAAATAACGCTAATCACATGCCAGTGCACATCACCAAAGATATGCATCATGGGTGCATTAGCGGCTAAACTTGGCACCGCCTTAAAAACATCTAAGTAGTTTAAGCTACCGAAGTACATGAGTACGGCGGCAATGCCAAGCAAAAATCCTAAATCACCTACTCGGTTGGCAATAAAGGCTTTGAGTGCATAGAAGTTAGATTTTTCACGTTTGAACCAGAAACCAATGAGTAGATATGAGACCAGCCCGACACCTTCCCAACCAAAGAATAGTAGGAGGAAATTATCTGCCATCACTAGCGATAACATCGCGAAAGTGAATGAGGATATATAGCTGAAGAAACGTTGATAGCCATCATCATCAGCCATATAACCAATGGAGTAGATATGCACGAGAAATGAGACAAAATTAACCACAATCAGCATAAAAACGGTGAGGCGATCGACTAAAAAACCAATGTTAAACTGTAAATGATCAACCAGCGCCCAGGTAAATAAAGTCATTTGTGTGGATTTGCCGCCACCAAAGACAAAGCCACAGAATAGATAAATGGATAGCGCCAGAGAGACAGCCACTAAAACGCTGGTTACCCAGTGTGCTCCGGCACGGCCAATTTGCTTGCCAAAGACACCAGCAATGAGGCCGCCGACTAAGGGGGTTAGTAAAATAATCAGTAATATGGGTTCTAAGTGTGCCACAGTTTACCCCTTTAAAGTGTTCATGCTGTCGAGGTCAATGCCTTTTTGGTTGCGGAATAATACCACCAAAATAGCGAGACCAATGGCTGCTTCAGCGGCAGCAACGGTTAAAATGAAGAAAACGAAAATTTCGCCGGAAACCGCATTCAAATAATGTGAAAAAGCAACGAAATTAGTATTGACTGCCAATAGCATCAACTCGATCGACATGAGTAGTACAATTAAGTTTTTACGATTGAGGATAATACCGATAATACTGAGGCCAAATAAAATGGCACCGAGAATCAAAAAATCGGATAAAGGAATCATATTGGTAAAACCCATTAGTGGCGCTCCTCGCTAGGCATTTTCACGACACGCAGACGATCTTGTGGACGCGTTGCAATTTGTCGAGATGGAATTTGTGCCTTGGTGCTGGGGCGCTTGCCACGATGGGTGAGTGTGATGGCACAAATCATGGCAGCAAGTAGCAACACGGCGGCTAAAATAAATGGATAGACATAGTGAGTAAATAGGGCGGCACCTAAGACCTTGATGTTGCTGTAATCAGCAGGAGCGGGCGCTGGTTCTTTGATTTGTGCTAAACCAAAATGTTCAGGGCCGACAACCCAGGCGAGCATAATCATCATTAATAAGCCGATAATCGCTGCCAGTGGCCAATAACGAACAAAGCTATCAGCGCGTTGTTCTTCACGATTGGCATTCAGCATCATAATGACAAATAGAAACAAGACCATTACCGCACCGACATAAACGACAACCAAGGCAAGTGCCAGAAATTCGGCTTGTAATAGTAACCAAATCACTGCAGAGGCCAAAAAGGCAAGGACTAAAAATAAGACAGCGCGAACCGGGTTACGTGCGGTGATCACACCAAAAGCAGCACAGACTGTTATTGCAGCAAAAATGAGAAATAAAATATGTTGAGTTAGCATGATTCTTACCTATAAACCGCATCAGCAGATAAATCAGAATGAAGTTCAGCTTCAAACTGTTGGCCAATGTCCAACAGCTTTGCCTTGGTCATAATATTCTCACCGCGATTCTCAAAGTGATATTCAAACGCCCGTGTTTCAACGATGGAATCAACTGGGCAGGATTCTTCACAAAAACCACAAAAGATACATTTAAATAAATCAATTTCATAGCGTGTGGTGCGACGTTGACCATCCTCTTTGCGGGGTTCTGCTTCAATGGTAATCGCCAAGGCGGGACAGACGGCTTCACACAACTTGCAAGAGATACAACGTTCTTCACCATTGCTATAGCGGCGCAGGGCATGCAGGCCACGAAAACGCGGTGATTGTGGCGTTTTTTCATCTGGATATTGTACGGTTACTTTCTTTTTAAAAAAATGCTTCCAGGTGACTTTGAGCCCAGAGAGTAGCTCAGTGAGTAAAAAGGTACGTATTAATTTTCTAATCATCAGATCAACCTATGAAAACCAAGGGTGTAACTGGCATTTAACCATGACCGCAACAACGATGACCCAAACCAAGGTCAGAGGAATTAATACTTTCCAACCAAGGCGCATAATTTGGTCGTAGCGGTAACGAGGGAATGAGGCACGGATCCATAAGAAGAGGAACATAAAGATGACCATCTTAATCAAAAACCAGACTAAACCAGGGACCCAAGCAAACCAAGATTGTAGATGAGGAATGCCTTCAAATGGTGATAACCAACCACCCAAGAAGAAGGTACAAACCAAGGCGCAGATTAAAATCATATTGGCATATTCAGCTAGGAAGAATAATGCAAAGCGCATCCCAGAATATTCAACATGACAACCGCCAACGATTTCAGACTCACCTTCAACCACATCAAATGGTGCACGGTTCGTTTCGGCGACACCAGAAATCCAATAAACCACAAATAATGGAAACAGTGGAATCCAGTACCAATGCCACAGGCCACCTTGTTGTGCCAAGACAATCTGATTTAAATTTAAGCTACCTGCGGCCATTAAAACACCGATTAACGCAAATCCCATGGGTAACTCATAAGAAACCACTTGCGCGGCTGAACGCAATGCTCCGTATAGTGGATACTTTGAGTTGGATGACCATCCAGCAATAATAATGCCGTAAACACCAACCGAAGTGACGGCAAACAAATAGAGTAGGCCAGCATTAATATTCGCCAAGCTTAATCCTGGACCAAAGGGGATGACGGCCCAGGCAATCAGTGCAGGGATAAAAGTTAACACCGGTGCGGCAATAAACAGATAGCGATTGGCTTTGCTTGGGACAATCGCTTCTTTCAAAAATAGCTTTAAGCCGTCAGCCATCGGTTGTAATAAACCATTAAAACCGACACGATTGGTGCCTAGGCGATCTTGCATATAACCAATCACTTTCCGCTCAGCATAAGTGAAGTAAGCCACAGCAATTAATAAGGGCACAATAATGGCAATAATACCCAGTAAAATCCAAAGAATATGTTCAATCATCGCCATGTTTATACTCTCAAAATACTAATAGAATCAAAAGCTGAACCGAGGTTGGCGGTTTCGCGTAAGCCAGTTGGAATGAGCACCATTTTATCAGCTAATGACTCATCAATAACCACGGGTAGGGTCACACTACTACTAGAGTTATTTTGCTGAACTAACGCATGGCACCCGTCATCTAAGTTTAAAGCACTAGCCAGTGCTGGGCAGAGACGAATAGCCGCTGGTTCAATTTTTTGTTGCATGTTTTGTAAAGCCTCTGCACGTCGCGTCAACATATCGCCGGCATACATGGCGCTACTACCTAATCGTTTCAGGCCTTGCTGCGTCTTGGGCAATGAGGCGGGTAAGTCAATATGACGTTCTGGTTGCGCCATGCCGGCCAGTTTTTGTGCCAGTTCATCAGCCACGTCTTGTACACTATTGAAACCAAAGCCGTCTAAGTTAAAGAAATTCCCAAGGACACGTAATACTTTCCACGCTGGGCGCGCTTGCTCAGGTGGTGGGCAAATACCGGAAACGGCTTGCCATAAACCATGCACATTGACATAGCTGCCACCAGTTTCAGTAAAGCTAGCCACCGGGAGTATGATGTCAGCATAATCATCAAGACCATCACCATGAAACGGTGATAAGGCAACTACCAACTCGCATTCATTTAACGTGTCATACGCGCGCTGGCCATAACTGCTGTCTAATTCTGGCTCACAGCCTAATAAGAAACAGGCTTTCAATGCATCATGCTGAGTTAACATTTGTTGCGCATTTAAGCCGGCTTGTTCTAGCTTATGATGGCCTGGTTTGTAAGCTGGGCGTGCGCCAGCTAACCATGCGCCTTGATTGTTGGCACCTTGTGGCAATTCACCCCCTTTGGCATTAGCGAGGCGTTTAATTAAGGTGCTTAGCGATAAAACTGTCGATGCATTGGGATGATCAATGCCCACTGTGCCAACTAAAACAACGGGGCGTTCAGCATGGCTTAAAGCGTTCGCCACCTTTTGCATACCTTTACTGACGGTGACATCTTTTAATAAGGCGGTTGCTTGAGCACGTCGTTGTTCATCAAGGCGATCGGCATGAGTGTCTAATAAGGCTTTGGCAATTTCAGCTAGTTTTAAGGGAATCTCATCGAGATTAACCATGGTGCGATCTAGGTTGCGAATACGCATGTCATAGTGTTTGCTGTTAATTGAGAAGACGGCTGTGCCCATGCGACTGGCTTTACGAATACGATGATGAATCAATGGCTGTTGACGGCGAATATCCCCAGCAATTGAAAGGATTGCATCACTATCCTCAATATAAGGCAAGTCACAGTCAATACCATAGGGTTGACTATCAACAGCGCGAAAGTCAGCTTGACGTAGACGATAGTCAATATTATGACTGCCTAAACCACGCAGTAGTTTTTGTAGCAAATAATACTCTTCACAGCTTTGGTTAGGAGAGGCCAGGGCGCCAACTGTTTTTGCACCATGTTTGTCAATAATGGCTTGCAACTTTTTCGTGATATAGTCAAATGCTTCGGTCCATTCCACTACTTCCCATTCACCATCACGTTTAATCATCGGGAATTTGGCGCGAGATTCGCTGTGTAAACCTTGGTAACTAAAACGATCACGATCGCTTAACCAAACTTCATTGAGTTGTTCATTCTCTTTGGGGACAACACGCATCGCTTCACCACGGCGTGTATGCACATAAAGATTAGAGCCAACACAATCATGCGGTGATATGGCGGCATGTTGTGTCATCTCCCACGCTCGTGCGCGATAGCGAAATGGCTTTGAGGTTAGCGCGCCAACGGGGCAGATATCGATCACGTTGCCAGACATTTCTGATTCAACTGCTTGGTGTAAAAAGGTGCTGATTTCTGATTCTTCACCGCGACCGATCATTCCTAATTCACGGATACCCGCAATTTCGGTACCAAAGCGCACACAACGCGTACATTTAATGCAGCGGGTTAAATCAGTTGAGATTAACGGCCCAATATCATGATCGTCAGTGACATGTTTCGCTTGCGTGTATTCTGACTTATCACTGCCATAACCCATGGCATTATCTTGTAGTTCACATTCGCCACCTTGGTCACAGATTGGACAATCTAATGGATGGTTAATCAACAAGAATTCCATCACGCTTTTTTGATAAGTGAGGGCTTTTTTTGATTTAGTATAGACTTTCATGCCATCGGTAATTGGCGTAGCACAGGCTGGTAGGGGCTTTCTGGCACCATCCACGTCAACCAAACACATCCGGCAGTTAGCAGCAATTGAGAGTTTTTTGTGATAACAGAAGCGCGGGATATGAATGCCAGCATCATCAGCAGCTTCAATAATCATGCTACCTTGATCAACCTCAAGCGGTTGATCATCAATTACAATTGTTACTTTTTGATCACTCACTGACTGTTTCTCCCGTCGGGATTAATGCCTCAAATTCATCACGGAATTTGGCAATATAACTTTGTGTTGGCCAGGCAAATGCTTCACCAAAGACACAAATCGTATGGCCTTCGACTTTGTTGACGATATCTAAAGCTTTATCGATATCTCCGGGTTTACCTTTGCCCTGTAAAATATGATGTACAATGCGCTCAACCCAACCAGAGCCCTCACGGCATGGGGTGCATTGGCCGCAAGACTCTTCACTATAGAATGCTAAGAAGCGGGATAGAATCTCAACCATTGAGCGGGTTTCATCGATGACAATCACTGCACCAGAACCGAGCATGGATCCGGCTTTTCCCAGGCAGTCGTAATCCATGGTGCAGTTCATCATTTCCTCACCAGTTAGGATTTTACAAGAACTTCCGCCAGGGACAACCGCTTTAATTTGATGGCCATTACGCACACCACCTGCCATATCTAATAAGTCTTTAAAGGGGGTGCCGAGGCCGACTTCAAAGTTGCCTGGTTTTTCAACATCACCGGTTACACAGAAAATTTTGGTGCCACCGTTATTGGGAATACCTAGGTCAGCAAACCACTCACCACCATGTTGCAAAATAGCCGGTACGGAAGCATAAGTCTCTGTGTTATTGACATTGGTGGGTTTGCCATATAAACCATGGTTAGCGGGGAAAGGGGGTTTAAAGCGTGGTTGGCCTTTCTTACCCTCCAGTGAATTCAATAGAGCAGTTTCTTCGCCACAAATATAGGCACCAGCACCTAAGTGATTATAGATGTGTAAATTAACACCAGAGCCTAAAACATTATCCCCGAGTAGGCCGGCATCGGTGGCTTCTTGAATTGCTTGTTCAACCCGTTGAAATGGTAGCCAGAATTCACCACGAATATAGTTATAAGCAGCACGAGCACCCACGACATAACAGGCAATAGCCAAGCCTTCAACCAACTGGTGTGGGTTGTAGAGCATAATATCGCGGTCTTTACAGGTGCCTGGCTCGCCTTCATCGGAGTTACAGACAATGTACTTATCACCTGGTGCATTGCGTGGCATAAAGCTCCACTTCAATCCAGTCGGAAAGCCTGCGCCACCACGGCCACGTAAGCCGGATTTTTTGAGCTCTTCAATAATCTCTTCAGCGGGTGTTTTTTCTTGCAAAATTCTACGCAATACGGAATAGCCACCAATGCTTTCATAAGTTGCTAATGAATATGGCTTATCCAAATGGCGGGTGCGAAAACAAACTTCATTCGCCATGGTGTTGCTCCAGGTTATCTAATATTTGATCGACTTTTTTGGTCGTCAAATTTTCGTAGTAATCTTTGTTAATTTGAAACATCGGTGCACCAATACAAGCGCCTAAGCATTCAACTTCTTTTAACGTGTATTGACCATCGTCAGTGGTCTCGCCGAACTGGATTCCTAGCTTCTCATTTAGGTGTTTGACAATATGATCAGCGCCTTTGAGTTTGCATGAAACATTGGTGCAAACACAAATCTTGTG
This sequence comes from Gammaproteobacteria bacterium, assembly GCA_965662575.1. Taxonomy (GTDB): domain Bacteria; phylum Pseudomonadota; class Gammaproteobacteria; order Francisellales; family CACEW01; genus CBFIHN01. The sequence continues at coordinate 3,186 of CBFIHN010000033.1, read as the reverse complement.
TTTGCCTACGGGGCTGTGCTCGTACATCGAATAAAACGTTGCTGCTTCCAAAATCACAATCTTTGGCAGTTGCAAATAATTGGCCAGCGCAGCGATGAGCTCGTCAGTTAAATGACCACCCATGTCGTCTTGCACGACATGTAGTGCGGGTAAGACCGCAGACTGACGATGCTCTGGGGGGTATTTACTTAACCAGTGATCGATTTGTTGTTTGACACTATCTGTTAATTCAATGTTGCTCATGTTTTTCTCTTGCATTTTCTATGCAGTTTTATTTTTAAAAGACTGGATTCCCGTCTTTTGTCTTTTCGCATCTCTCTAGGTGCTGCTGAGGGTTCTCACCCAAGTCGCTGCAGTATCGGGGGCTACAAAGCACCACTTTAACGACGCTAGTGCCGCTAAAGTTGTTTGTGAGCCTCCTATCGGTCTACGTCGCCAAACACGATATCCTGCGTAGCGATGATCGCTGGCACATCTGCCAACATATGTCCACGTACCATCTCTTCCATCGCGCTTATATGGGCAAAGCCTGGTGCACGGAGCTTGAGGCGATAGGGTTTATTGGCGCCATCAGAAATCAAGTAAACACCAAATTCACCTTTTGGGTGTTCAGTCCCGACATAGACCTCACCTTCAGGAACACAATAACCTTCACTGAATAATTTAAAGTGATGGATCATCGCTTCCATATCTTCTTTCATAACTTCACGCTTGGGCGGTGCCACTTTATAATCATCCAGAATCACAGGCCCTGGATTCTTTCGCAGCCATTCAATGCATTGACGAATCAGGTGGTTTGATTGACGCATTTCTTCAACACGCACCAAATAACGATCATAGCAATCACCTTCTTTGCCCACTGGAATATCAAAATCTAACTGGTCGTAAACTTCATACGGTTGTTTTTTACGAAGGTCCCATTCAACGCCAGAACCACGAAGCATGGGGCCGGTAAACCCTAAAGCCAATGCGCGTTCTGGTTTCACTGAGCCAACACCAACGGTTCGTTGTTTCCAAATCCGGTTTTCAGTCAGTAGTGTTTCATATTCATCAACGCAAGCAGGAAAGCGTTCAGTGAAATCCCAAATAAAATCCAATAAGCTACCGGAGCGGGCTTTATTTAATTTGGCACACTCTTTTTTGTTGCGGAATTTAGAGACTTGGTATTTGGGCATACTGTCAGGCAAATCACGATAAACACCACCAACACGGAAATAAGCCGCATGCATCCGCGCGCCAGATACCGCTTCATAGCAATCGATTAAATCTTCACGTTCGCGGAAGGCATATAAGAATACACTCATCGCGCCTAAATCAAGCGCATTGGCACCAATCCACATTAAGTGGTTTAAGATACGAGTGATTTCAGCAAACATCACACGGATATATTGTGCACGAATTGGCACGTCGATACCCAGCAATTTCTCGATTCCCATGACATAGGCATGTTCATTACACATCATTGACACGTAATCAAGGCGGTCCATATAGGGAATGCTTTGGTTATAAGGTTTGCTTTCAGCTAGCTTTTCAGTGCCACGATGCAGTAAGCCAATATGCGGGTCTGCACCGACCACTGTTTCACCATCCATCTCGAGGATTAGGCGTAAAACCCCATGCGCCGCTGGATGTTGAGGGCCAAAGTTAACCGTGTAGTTTTGAAACTCAGTGCTGTTGTTGCTCACTTCGCATCTCCTGTGGTTTCAACGGCTTTTCCACCGTAGCGGCTATCATCACGAATAACTCTCGGCACCAAGGTGCGTGGTTCAATTTCAACGGGGCCATAGACAATGCGCTTCTCGTTTTCGTCATAACGCATTTCAACATGACCGCTAAGCGGAAAATCTTTTCTGAAGGGATGGCCGACAAAACCATAGTCAGTCAAGATACGACGTAGATCCGGATGATGGGTAAATAAGATGCCAAACATATCAAATGCTTCACGTTCATGCCATTCGGCAGCTGGCCAAATCTGATGAACGGATTGTGTGATGGGTTGTTCGCTATCTAAATGCGTTTTAATACGTAAGCGAATATTACGATTGACGGATAATAAGTGATAAGCCAAAGCAAAGCGCTGACCTTGGGGTGCTTGGAAGTCTGTTTTTTCTACGGCACGCGAAAAACCGCTGTTGGCAGTATCAGTTTGCCATTCGGTTTCACCATAGGTTGCATAGTCGATGCCGGAGATATCAATCAGTAATGTAAATGCAAAATCATCACGCAGCTTGGTGCATACCTCGATAATATCTTCGCTATCAACCGTCAAGGTTAATTCACGGTAAGCGATGGTCGCTTGCTGTACGAGGCCGGCCAAGCCACTGTCGAGTTCTGTTTTTAATCTCTCTAATTTGCTCATGGCTAAACCTTAACGTGCAATGGTGTTGGTACGTTTAATTTTATTTTGTAATTGGATAATGCCGTAAAGCAATGCTTCTGCTGTTGGGGGGCAGCCTGGTACATAAATATCAACGGGAACAATGCGATCACAACCTCGTACAACAGAATAGGAGTAGTGATAGTAACCACCCCCATTGGCACAAGATCCCATTGAAATGACCCATTTGGGGTTTGCCATTTGGTCATAGACTTTGCGCAAGGCGGGTGCCATTTTATTGCACAACGTGCCGGCAACAATCATGACGTCAGATTGCCGTGGTGTTGGGCGGAATACTAAACCAAAACGGTCGATATCATAACGTGAAGCCCCGGCTTCCATCATTTCAACTGCGCAGCAGGCCAAGCCAAAAGTCATTGGCCATAAAGAACCGGTTCGCGCCCAATTGATGAGTTTGTCAGCACTGGTGGTGACAAAGCTATCTTTGCCCAATAAGGCATTAACTACTCCCATTCCAGCGCTCCTTTTTTCCACTCATAGATGAAACCAATGACCAATAGCAATAAGAAAACGCCCATTGCGCCAAAGCCATACCAACCAATTTGATGGATGACCACAGACCATGGGAATAAGAAGGCCACTTCTAGATCAAAGACAATAAATAAGATAGCCACCAAGTAAAAGCGCACATCAAAGCGAGAGCGGGCATCATCAAATTCGCCGAAACCACACTCAAAGGCTGAGCGTTTTGCGGGGTGTGGGTCATTGACCTTGGTGAAGAATGAAATAGTTTTGCTGAGCAGTGGAATCGCTACAGCCATCAGGATGGCAACAATCAAAAAGATTAA
>CBFIHN010000032.1:0-18410 GCA_965662575.1 Gammaproteobacteria bacterium | reverse complement strand
CCCTGAAGTTAACTGGCTGATTTAAGCCACTGGGATCAGTGTAGTACAGCGTAATCAAATTGATCCCTTTTACTGCCCGGTGATGTTTCCCGGACCAAAAGTGGCCAATGTAAGCAATATATTTTGCGTAAGGCTTATCAAGCACACTATCATCTACACTTAATGTCCCACCCTTTAGGTTCAAGCTAGGTTTTACCTCATTGAATAAATCTAGCGGGGTATATGATTCTCGATTCAGAAACCGATTGGCACTATCATGTGAAATATTAACAACATTGCCTAAACGGCGACAGCTCACCCCATTAGGTTCGCTGAGTAAAAAACCAATATACATCGGCAATGTGCAATGGGCTGTTGAGGGTCTTGTTATGCTTCGCATTGTTAGCCTTCCGTTGGCAAAATTTACTTTCAAGACCTAATAGCAAAATTTATGCTATCTCGTCAATGCGTAACTTCTAGAGCATAGTTTGATTTATCAACCAGCTCTGCGCAAAACCAGTGGCCATAAGGAACTGTAATTTGAGGTAGAGCCCCATCATCGACAGGACTGCCTAGGATATGCTCATTGAGCATCTTGCTTGCAGGATCGATTGTTAACAAGCGAATACTAGATCCTACATAGTGATGCCACATTTCATCAGATTGAATCTTATGCCATGCTGAGAATTCATTGCCTGACAGTAAATAATAAATTGCTGTCGCACAGCTGCTTGCTTCGTTACTAAAGCGCTCTGGTAGTGGCATATTATCCGTGCTTTGGTAAGTCCTTCGATAATATCCGCCTTCCGGATGAGGCGATAAACCCAACTTTTGAATCAGAAGGTCTTTGTCGATCATTGGCTACTCCTGATCTGTCAAGCTTTTAATAGACTCCTATCGTTTCATTCAGTTTATACGAAACTTCTGTGTCTACTAAATTGTATTCAGATCATCATCGGTATCTTGCAATCCGGTAGACGTCATATCAGCTGAAAAATCCAAGGCAGCCCCATCTAATGGAACTTTATATGAGCTTAACTCTCCGCCGGTCAACTTTGGCATCTCAGTAGAGTACAAATCAGGTTCATCAACTATTACTTGTTCGGGGAATATGTTAAACGGAGGGTTTGGGCTTGAGTGCAGAAGCTCTGGTAATTTAACCGCTATCGTTGCTCAGCCAGATCCAAATAATTTTTTGCGCAAATTGATTTTGATATCTTGATTCATCAATCAAAATGGCGCACTGCCCTAAATCAATCTGCAACATTACCCTTATACGAGACTTTGTCGGTTACTGAGTGTATAGATGTTAGATTTTTCATTAATTTTGACATAACCGAACTGCTTGTTTGCTCTCCCTATTCCTAGGCAATGTGTTGGTATCGGTTTCATCCAAGATGAATATTGGTAAATTTGGCAAAGAGTATCTTTTACCGTATTAGGATTAGCCTCATAAGAAATATACAGAGGATCGGATGGGCCACTTTTAATAGGCGTGGTGACAAACGAAGTTTGCGAACCAGGGTTTAAAATTTTGGCTGGCTTTTTGAGAATTGTCAGATAAGTTCCTGCTGATGCTTCTACAAGTTTAACTGGATAGCTGGAGTCATTTCTTATTAGAAAAGTTACTTTTTTCGCTAACTGGAAATGAGCTTGTGCTAAACAAAGCACTGGAGATGTTATAGTGATAAGTGCAATAGCCTTAGTTAATTTCATAATGATCCTTTTGCGAGAGGTTGTAATCATAATCGTTACAATAATACCACTCAATTATTAATATTATCTTACACTATTCAATTTTTGCCCCACCCCTAAAATTCAAACCTGATAAGCCTTTAAAAATCAAGGCTTATCTCTATATTTCACGGCATGACGAATTCTGTCAAAACCGCTATGAAAGTGCAAGTTAATTGTGGTAATAATAGATGCTTCTAAAGTGTGTTCCGCCTCTTGCGCTTGATTCATTTGATTGTGATTTTTTTTGATAAGCAGATCCAGCTCTTGATATGATGAGAGAATACCTCATTAGATTGCCAAAACCAGAGAATCCCCTATGCTCAAAATCTATGACAGCTTCAGTAAACAAAAAAAAATACTCAACACCTTAGAGCCCAACAAAGTGACGCTCTATGTTTGTGGTGTTACCGTCTATGATTATTGCCATATTGGCCATGCACGCACGTACTTAAGCTTTGACTTGTTGGTCCGTTTTTTGCGCTGGCGTGGTTTTGAGGTGACTTACGTGCGCAATATTACAGATATCGATGATAAAATTATCAAACGTGCTCAAGAAAACAAAGAAAGCACGCAAGATTTGGTTAAGCGCCATATTGCCATTATGCATCAAGATTTCAATGCCCTTCACATATTACCACCAGATGCTGAACCAAAAGCCACTGAAACCATCGATGATATGCTGGCAATGATCCAAAAGCTAATTGATCAAGGCTATGCTTATGCCGCTAATAATGGTGATGTCTACTATCGTGTTAGCCAATTTAAACCGTATGGTAAATTAAGTGGCCAAAGCATTGAACACCTACAATCTGGTGAACGCATTGACATTAATCCAAACAAAGAAGACCCCCTAGACTTTGTACTATGGAAAACTGCAAAGCCTGGTGAACCCAGCTGGGACTCACCCTGGGGGAAAGGCCGTCCAGGCTGGCACATTGAATGTTCAGCAATGACCAAACGCTGCTTAGGCGAGACTTTTGATATTCATGCCGGCGGCTCTGATTTACGCTTTCCACATCATGAAAATGAAATCGCACAATCTGAAGCAGCCAATGGCTGCCAATTTGCGCGCTACTGGATGCACAGTGGCATGGTGCAAGTGAATGATGAAAAAATGTCTAAATCACTCGGTAATTTTTTTGTTATCCGTGATGTGTTAAAGCAATACCCCGCTGAAGTGATACGCTACTTTCTCACCTCAGGGCATTATCGCAGTGACATTAATTACACAACTGACAATTTAGATTTAGCTAAAGCTGCCCTCAGTCGTTTTTATACGGCCTTACGTGGTTTAACCATTAGCGACCAATTACCTGAAAAAGAATCTTTTACCTCGCGCTTCATTACCGCAATGGAAGATGATTTAAATATTCCAGAAGCCTTGGCTGTGTTATTTGATTTAACACGCTATATCAATAGCTTGAAACAAAACCATATCGACCAAGCATCGCAATTTGCCGCATTATTAAAACAATTAGCTGCCGTCCTTGGTTTATTACAGCAAGATGCTGAAACATTTTTTCAAGGTGCGCAAAATGATGTAGTAACCATTGAAGCATTAATCGAAAAACGCAATCATGCACGAGCAACTAAAGATTGGGCAACAGCTGATAGTGCTCGTGATGAACTCACAGCCATGGGCATCGCAATTGAAGACTCAGCAAAAGGTACCAGCTGGCGCAAACTATAATCGATAAGGCTACACACAGCCTCAGCATTAGCTTATAATGAGCCATTGCAACATAATTTTTAGCTACGCCAGCGTTATTGAATAAAATGAGGAACTGCTTGTTTATCACGGATAAACACAACTCTGTCCATTTTTTGCCTAGCGATGGTTTGCTATCAAATTGCCTTGCAATAGCCCCTAATAGACATTCATTCCTAACTGCCACGATCAAAAGGACAACCCATGACTTATCAAAAAATCCAAGTACCAGCAGGTGAAAAAATTACAGTGAATACTGACGGCTCAATTAATGTACCTCATCATCCGATTATACCTTTTATCGAAGGCGATGGTATTGGTGTTGATATTACACCGGTAATGCGTAAGGTCATTGATGCGGCAGTTAAAAAAAGCTATGGCAATGATAAGAAAATTTCTTGGATGGAAATTTATGCTGGCGAAAAATCAACACAAGTTTATGATAACGATACTTGGCTACCGGAAGAAACTCTGGCCGCAGTGAAAGAATATGTTGTAGCCATTAAAGGCCCATTAACAACACCTGTTGGCGGTGGTATGCGCTCATTAAACGTAGCACTGCGTCAATTGCTAGATCTTTACACCTGCTTACGCCCTGTTCGTTACTTCCGCGGCACCCCTAGCCCATTGAAAGAGCCTGAAAAAACCAATATGGTCATCTTCCGTGAAAACTCTGAAGATATCTACGCAGGCATCGAGTGGCAAGCGGAGACAGACGATGCGAAAAAAATTATCCAATTTCTACATAATGAGATGGGGGTCAATAAAATTCGTTTCCCTGACAACTGCGGCATTGGGGTTAAGCCAGTATCCAAAGAAGGGACACAACGTTTAGTGCGAGCAGCCATGCACTATGCTATTGATAATGATCGTGACTCAGTGACTTTGGTACACAAAGGTAATATCATGAAATTTACGGAAGGCGCGTTTAAAGAATGGGGCTATGAACTAGCACGGACTGAGTTTGGCGCTGAATTAATTGATGGCGGCCCATGGTGTCAGTTCAAAAATCCAAAAACAGGCAAAATGATTGTCGTCAAAGATGTTATTGCTGATGCCTTCTTACAACAAATCTTACTTCGCCCCGCCGAATATAGTGTCATTGCAACACTAAACTTAAATGGCGACTACGTTTCCGATGCCCTGGCTGCTCAAGTTGGCGGCATTGGTATCGCACCCGGGGCAAACTTAAGTGATGGTTTAGCTATTTTCGAAGCGACTCATGGCACTGCGCCTAAATACGCGGGCAAAGATAAAGTCAACCCAGGTTCATTAATTCTTTCCGCAGAAATGATGTTGCGCCATATGGGGTGGACAGAAGCAGCTGATCTGGTTATCGAGGCTATGGAAAAAACCATTGCGGCAAAAACAGTGACGTATGACTTTGAGCGCTTAATGGATGGCGCAACATTACTGAGCTGTTCTGAGTTTGGCGATGCAATGGTTTCAAACATGTGATCACAACCTGACCTGTAAATAGATAAGGCGGCGATAGCCGCCTTTTTATTGACTTTATATCGCGTAGGGAGTTGTATCTCCAGCATCTGTCGTGAGGTCACTCTGCTCTGCCCTATAATGAATTTTAGCTTCCTTATAAGTGAAATATTCTTGCTCGCTGCAACCCTTCTTACCCTCTACCTGAATGATATTCAACTTTTTGTTATCTATACCGAGAAGACTTGCGGCTTTTAGAAGATCACCTTCAGCCGCCGCATAGGCACGGGTACTGCGAAAATAGTTTGTATACCGAACACCTAGACGATGGTGTGACAGCACACGAACGCTTTGTAATAGTAAGTTTTTCAGTTGTATTTTGACATAATCTGGGTCTTTGTATGTCGAACTTCGGCATTCTTGAAGAATAGAAGTTGCGTCTTCAATAAAACGAAGTTTTATTGGATCAGCTTGCCCCAGAAAAAAATAAGACCAGGAAAAACCAGAACCCTGCGCAGAATAGCTATCTCTAGCTTTTGTTAAAGCATCTTCTATGTACCGAGACACCTTAGTAAAACATTGCCGCTGTTCACAGTAACTCGAGAATTTCTTACTGAGTACATCCTGACTAGCCTGATTAGATGCCAGCTGGTCACTACTGAATGCATCAATAACCTGGTGAGCCTTCTGGAGAATCAAACCCCCTTTTTTTAGATCATTCTGACGGCTACTATGTTTATGTATATTCTCTGAAATAATGGTCGTAATCGACGCAATCACATTTTTTTTATCTTGTAGCTCAGGATAATGCTTATCAGGCTTTCTCAAATGCTCTAGATAAAACCCTTTGCAGTATTGTTTTTTTAGGCAATCATGGCTATTTATTACTTGCAGCGCTTCTTTTATCAGCTCAACGACAATGTGATGAAGCAACGCTTTATCAGCTATGGTTTTATCCAACTTAAGGCTGTCAATAGTGCCACCCTGGCTATTGGAAGCAAAAATTTCAAGAGACGGGCGTAACAAACTATAGACCTCATTGTCCCAAAAATAAGAAGTGATATAACTAATAGAACTGTCATGTCTTGACATGACGACAACCAGTGAATTAAAGATCTTTTGTTTATCTTCTGGAGTAGGATAATTACTATGAAAATTTTCAGACTGTTTCTGATAATACTCTACAGTGATCTTTTCTATAGTGTCGTTGAAATTAGTAAAATTACCAATTTTTTTTAAGGCCTCTTCCAACATCAACAAGGGATCACCTTTACCGTCACCCCTAGGGGCTCTTAACGTTTGATCTGTATTTTTTTCAGAACCAGAAAAAAATATATTAAAAATATTATACATAACACTCTCCTTCACAACTCAAAAAACACTATTTATGAGCCAGTCATGCACTATGTTTCACTACAGAATTGTTGAGGCTGCCATACTTAGCAGTACTTAATTGATTGATTGGTACCCCACGAGATAAACTCTGCTATAGCTAACCTGGTAAAATTTTAATAAAATGCCAGGCCTTAATGTTTCTGAAATACCCAGCGATGTAAGAAAACAAAATTTAGCTTTGAACAAAAATTTATCGAACTGTACTAGACCAAAAATGCGAACGTTAAAAAAAATTCCCAACTGCACTAAGATAGCAACAGGCTTGTCTATGCAATCAGATTAAGCACACGACCGACTGTCGGATAACAAAAGGCTTTCTCATTGTAGGCACTATGATTTCCTAGAGCAACTTTTTTGTAGCAAATCAGCAAAAATATGATTAAGATCATGCCCATAGCATCAAGAAAGTGGACCATGTATTCATGGCGCAATCTAAACTGGTTGAGTAACGTAATTTTTTGAAGCATGTTAAGCATAAGCCAGCGGTGATAAGGTGGTGGCAATGAGGCTACTCAAACGATCCGAGTTCTGTTAGTTAATAACCACGCCCATGTTAGTTTAACAGCTAGCAACAATCATTTGATTAATTAAAATTGACCCACAATCGATACTACCATTGGGGTTATTGTCATTAGCGATTGCTTCAATCCCTTGCCACATATCTTTGAGGTTACCAGCGATTGTAATTTCTTCAACAGGGTGTTGAATATCGCCCTGCTCTATCCAAAACCCTGATGCGCCGCGCGAGTAATCACCAGTTAATAAGTTGATACCATCACCAATCATATCTGTGACGAGTAAGCCACGGCCCATGTGTTTTAGCAGCTGTTGAAAGCTTAATGCTTGCGGTGAGACGAAAATATTATGCGCACCACCCGCGTTACCCGTGTTCGCCAAGCCAAGCTGGCGTGCACTATAGGCATTGAGTAGGTAGCCTTGTAAATACCCTTGATCAATCAGTGTTCTTTTTTTGACAGTCACGCCATCATGATCATAGGGACTGCTGGCTAGTCCTTTGATAACAAAAGGATCTTCAACGATTGATAGCCAAGGGGGAAAAATTAATTGGCCCATCTGATCACTCAGCACAGAGTTTTGGCGATATAAGTTGCCTCCGTGAATCGCTGCTAAAAAAGTACGGATGAGACTTTTGGCAACGGGAGATAAAAAAATGACGGGCATTGCGCCAGTGGGTATTTTTTGCGGTGACAATTGTGCAACGGCATCTAGTGCCGCTTGTTTGCTAATAGTTTCACTGGCTAATAAATCTTTTGCATCACGGCATCCACTATAGTCATCAGCGCGCTGCATATTGTGTTGGCTATCTTCAGCAATAAAGCAACTGTGAATACTGTGGTAACTGCTATTGAGACTATCGAGGAACCCGTGAGAATTTGCATAGGTTCTCCTTGAGGTTCCTGTGCTAACACTCACCCCATCGCTGGCTTTAATTTGTTTAATTGCTAATCCGGCTGCTTCACCCTGTTGGGCAAGTTCAGTTGCCTGTTCGGGGGTGATATCCCAGGGGTGATAAAGTTGCAGTTCTGGCCATTTAGTTGCAAGCTCTGCAGGATTAGCCAGCCCTGAGCACGGATCTTTCTGTGTGTATTTTGCAATATCACATGCGGCATGAACGGTTTCTAAGAGTGCTTGCTCACTTAAGTCACTACTGGAGGCAGAACCAGAACGTTGCCCAAAATAGACATTAATGCTTAAGCCCTGTTCTTGGTGTTGCTCGATGGTTTCTAACGCCCCTTGGCGCACTGTATTAGTGAATCCTAGACCATGTGCGATACACGCTTCAGCCGCGCTAGCGCCTTTTTTCTGGGCGTACTCGAGGAGCCTTTGTAAGCAGGTCTCGTGATCTGATGCTTGATCTGCCATAGGATTAATGCACAGTGGCAGCAAGTTTCTTTTTGCGCATTGATGTACGCTCACTATAAACCAGTTGTGTTGCCGTGCGTGTGTACTCGACTAGCTCAACATAAGCGGTTTCCATTTCTTGGTCACCATCTTTTTCATCTCCAGGTTGTAAACAAGCAAATTTGACTAGATCATCAAAGGCTTCTTGCAACTCTGCCTTTTGGTTTTCCACATCAATATTCATGAGATTAAGCCCCGTCAAAAAACCTTGACACCACAGTGATAGTGCTTCAATACGCTCAGTCAATGATTCATCATCATCTGGTAATAGCAATTCAAAGTCATAACTATCACTACGAATACTGGCTTGTGTTGCATGAAATAGTTGTTGGCATGATTCTGCCGCATCTTTTTTAGCAATATCCGCCTGTTGAATTGGTTGGGAGAGAAATGAGCTCACCCATGCATCTACATTAATTGCCACATCAGAGCAAAATAGAGCAGTGAGCAAGCCTTGTGCTTCAGCCGCACCGCCAGGGGCTTCCAGTAAGGTGAGGGCTTGTTCGATAGTGACAAATGAGGGGAGTTCATGGCTCATGCTGGTCTCCCTTGATGGTCAATAGGAATCGATTGACCTTGTTCATCAATGGCAACGTAGGTGAAATCAGCATCTGTGACACAAACATGCTCTCCTGTTCCTTGGCGGCGAATCCAAGCATTAATATTAAAGGTCATTGATTTGGTACCACAACGAAGAAACTTAGCGTAGCAGCATAACGTATCACCCACCTGGACTGGATGACGAAAAGTCATATCATTAATCGCAACTGTTGTGATACGGCTATTCGCATATTTGCGTGCAGCCACCGCACCGCCTAAGTCCATTTGACATAATAGCCAACCACCAAAGATATCACCATTGAAGTTAGTGTCAGCAGGCATGGCAATCGTTCTAATAACTAACTCACCTTGCGGCTGTTTGAGTGCTTCATTCATAATACCTCTTCACAGATTCATTATATTCAGTTATAGTAGCATTATAACGCTAACGAACACGGAATATAAGTTCCCTCAGCGTTTTGCCTATGGCGCTATGTGATGTGTTGGTCTTTGATTTCTTGAGCCAACGTTAAAATACAGGGAGTTAAATTATGGTGTTAGCGTGCAAGCTCAGCTTGACTGAGAAGCCCAAGACACTGTATTGGCACCCACTTGAGCCTTTCGGTTCGAGGTAACAGGATCGCATGTTGCAAGCGCCACCCTTTTTATGAATGCAGCTGCTGGTATAGACTGGCGGCAGTTTTTTCACTGATTCCTTCGACCTTCTCCAATTCAACCATCGTTGCTTGACGAATGTTCTCTAAGCTGCCAAAATGTTTGAGCAGTGCTGTACGACGCTTTTCTCCAATACCGGATAAGGTTTCTAGATAAGATGATTTACGGGTTTTGCTCCGTTGATGACGCATACCACTAATAGCAAAGCGATGTGCTTCATCACGAATTTGTTGGATTAAATGTAAGGCTGGATTGTCTTCACGGAGTTGTCTTGCACTATTTTCATGCACTTGCCATAATTGTTCTAAACCAGCTTTTCTGCTTGGACCTTTTGCAACACCAACCAAATGTGTCTGCTGACTAATGCCCAGTGTTGTCAGTGCTTGTTGCGCTTTCGATAATTGGCCCTTACCACCGTCAATCAGAATGAGCTGTGGCAAATTTTTGCCCTCAGCAATCAGGCGTTTATAGCGGCGGTATACTGCTTGGTAAATGGCCTGGTAGTCATCACCTGCTTGAATATCATTAATATTGAACCGACGATAGCGCTGTTTATTAGCGCCTTTGGCTGTGAAAACAACGCATGAAGCCATCGTTGCTTCACCTTGAGTGTGGCTGATATCGAAGCACTCAATATGATCGATTGTTTTCGTTATGTTGAGGATATGCTGTAATTGTTCAAATTGTGCTAGCAAATAGTATTGATGACGCAGGTGTGTATCAAGCGCTTGTTTGGCGTTGAGTTCAGCAGTTGTTTGCCAAGCTTGGCGATTACTATTACGTTGCTGAATCAGTTTTGGCGGGTGGTCACAGATCAAGTTGAGCAACTGCTGAAAATCATGATGACGTGCTTTAATCGCCGGATGTTGTGGTAAAAGAATTTGCCGCGGTGGGTTATCTGCGCCAATGCCTTGGCTATAGAATTGTTTGATAAAGGCATCAATGACGTCACACTCTGATTCGTTTTTCATGAGTTTAGGGAAGTAACTTTCTGTTGCAAGCACTTGTCCTTGGCGGATGAAGAGCAACTGTAGACAATAGCAATGATGGTCATGAGCTAGGGCAATCACATCAATATCGGCATGGTATTCGTGACTGCTGATTGATTGTTGTTGCTGTAGTGTTTGTAATTGTTGCACCTGATGACGATATTTAATGGCTAGTTCAAAGTTGAGGTCGTCTGATGCTGTAGTCATCTTAGCACCCAGAGTTTTTAAGACTTCTTGATTTTTTCCTTGCAGGAATAACTTGAGGTTGTTGCTATCTTCGCGATACTCTTCGACGGTAATTTGTGCCGCGCATGGTGCAGAGCAACGTTGGATTTGAAATTGCAAGCAAGGTCGTGAGCGGTGTGCAAAATCTTGATCGCTGCATTGTCTGACGGTAAAGACTTTCTGGATCAGTTTTAAAGTGTTGCGCACAGAATGCATATTGGGATAAGGACCAAAATAGGTACCATGTTTAAATGGTTTGCCACGAATAGCGATTAGCCTAGGAAACTGATTATGATCTGACAAATATAAGTAAGGATAGCTTTTATCATCACGAAATAGAACGTTATAACGCGGACGGTATTTTTTAATCAGTGCGATTTCAAGTAGTAGCGCATCGCGTTCACTTTCTGTGTGCATAGTGTGAATATCAGCAATTTGACTGACTAATTGCTGGGTTTTGCTATCCAGCCCTTGACGATTAAAATAGCTGCTGACACGGTTTTTAAGATTTTTTGCTTTGCCTATGTAAATAATATTCGCGCGGGCATCTAACATTTGGTAGACACCCGGACCAGAACTTAGCGCGGCCAGTTTTGCCTTAACAGTTTTTTGTTCACTGGGCATCAATCAAATTATATCTTAAAGCAAAGTGTGTTAACTCAACATCGCTATTGAGATCGAGTTTTTCAAAAATTCGATAGCGATAGCTATTGACGGTTTTAGCACTTAAGTTTAATTTTTTAGAAATATCTTTTACTCTCTTACCACTGGTGATCATAATCATAATCTGCACTTCACGCTCGGAAAGTAGCTCAGTAATATCTCCTTTTTTATCGCCCAATTGTTTTAACGCTAAGTTTTGTGCAATGTCTTGACTGATATGCCGCTGGCCTGTGTGGGTCATTAAAATGGCATGTTGCATTTCTTTAGCACCAGCGCCTTTGGTCATATAGCCTGCAGCACCTGCCTGAATAACTCGGGAAGGGTAGGGTTCATCCGTATGTGCGGTCACCGCAAGAATACGAATATCTGGGTAGCGCGTAGAAATCCGTTTGATTGCCTCAAGTCCACCCATCCCTGGCATACTGACATCCATTAAAACGACATCAGGCTGCAGTGCTTTGCATTGCTGTATAGCTTCCTCGCCATTCGCCGCCTCACCAATAACATCAATATCATCAATATCACTTAGTAGGCGGTCTATCCCGCTACGGATTAAGGCGTGGTCGTCAACTAATAAAACTCGAATCATTTAAGTAGCCTCATTGCTATGATTTTATCATTGCTGACTCATAATAGCATGCTTCAAAATTTACGTCACTCAACTGTGCAAGCATGTCAGTCATGTCTATTTTGGATTGACAGCCTCGATAAAAAACGAAAAATCTATGTGTAATAAAAATTTAATAAGATGGCACCAATTAGTTGATTTGTAACAAAAAAGATTATACCATCACGATATACAATCGACTAATAAACATAGTCTACTCTCAAGTTTGGCCTTATTTAATGATCAATACTTGAGATCCAATGTAACACAAAAAGTAAAAGGAAATTACTATGTCACAACATCCTCTACTATCCAAAGAACAGCTGACTAAGAAAGTTAGAAAACTACTAGAGAACGTACTCGACTATATAAAAGACCATGAGACGATACTTATCCTTGGCGAGGGCGAGTACGATTGCATCAAAAAACTGCTAGAGGATGCACTTAGGCAATGTGTGAGCGATGAGCAAAGGTCTTCTCTTCAAATCGAAAAACTGCTACTAGACAAAGACGTCAATAATAAAGTAGTGATTCGTGATGTCATAGAAGAACTAAAAAGAATTGATAAAACAAATGAATCGGCTCAAGAAAAAATCATGTTGCTTCGGACATATGCTCACCAAGTCATTATGGCTGAAGACAAAAAATTCTCTGAGAACCAAACTGATAGTGGTCGCAATAATTTCGAAGATCAACCGAGTGTGAATGCAGCAGATCGAAACAATATCAATGACACCATCATGCTAAACGAAGACCAGCGTGATTTAATAAAAGACTTACGTAATATTGCTAGTGAAGGTGATTCAAAAAAAGCATCTACAGCGCTAGATGCATTGCAAAACAGTGGCCAAATTGAAAAGGCAACGGGACTGAGTCAAAAAGACGCTGAAGAAAGAATAAAGGAAGAAGATGCTACTAAATTGCCCTCGGCTACTATAAGAAATATTGTCCTCAGCTATGTATGGCACAACATAAGAATAGACTTAATACGCCAAGCAAATGATGATGTCCAAAAGTTTTGCAAGAACCCGCAATATGATGACCTATTTACTATTGCATTGACACGCCTATTTTTACAACAAAAGCCAGCTCCAGGCGTTGCCACTTTTTGTAAGGAATTTATGCAACTCTATAGCGCTGCATTTACATCAGAATCGGATTATTATTCATGTGCTGATCTCTATGCGACGGGGACTAAGCAAAATCATGATAGAAACGAACAATCAATACCATCTTTAGATTAGGCATACGCCACGGGGTAGTGCCTGGATATTCTTAATGTTCTGCTTCTTATGTGCGGCAAATCTGCCGCCGTACTGATGAAGGCAGTTCAAGAAAAGCAGGCCCTACCCTTTTTCAGGGTTCCCAAACCTTATTATCTTCTGATGTTCTAAAACGAGCCAAACTAGAATAGTGAATCAACCAATAAACTGCTAATAGCAGAATCCCGCCTATCAAGGCACTCAATACCCAAACAATGCCAGGTATAAAATGAGTGGGCGCACGGCGCTTATTCCGGTGCCCAACATCTTTGGCAACACCGGCAGCAATCATGACATGCAATAATGCATTGAGTAAAAATATGACAGCACTAATACTTGAAATACTTTGTGCAAAGGGGGCTAATAAATGATTCATAGCTTAGTGCAACGCTTGAGATAGATAAGCAACATAGAAAAATGAAAACACATAGAGCACAGCAAAGACAAACGGCAAGTATAATTCTAGGCGGCGTAATGGATTGTAAGGTCGCCCCTTCACTAATGAATTCAATTCTGCTTGACTGGCTGGACTCGACGGCAATTTAGATTCAAGTTCTTTAATCACCCCCTCTTTAGCACGGACTGCACGGCGATAATACTGCGCCAAACGTCCCCAAGCGTAGCATAACACCAAAAGGCCAAGTAAAGTAATCAGTAATAGTTCAATTGAAGGAATGTAAGGGGCTCGACTCAAGGACAACCCTAAAAAGCCTAAGATAACCGCATGAAAAGTTAAGAAAAACACATTACATAAACTCCTACGCGCGCTCATTCGATCAGACATTTCGACATAAACTTTATATTGTTCCATCAAGAGATGATAAAAGGTCTCATTATTAAACGCTTCCGTATTATCATCATTCCAAAGATTGGCGGTCATATCGTTTGTTTTATCCATGAATATTCTCAAAAAAGTGACTAGACAATCATAACAGAGGTGATTATTTTTACCAAAACGCTACCAACCACTGTAATCGTTTTTCTCGTATGCGCTCAGCTAATATTTTTGGATCTAAATTTTGCCCTAGCAAATCATCAATATTTAGTGTCGACAGTCCTTTGGTTATCGCTATGATTGTCTGACGCCGAATTGGAAGCGGCCTATTTTGTTGTGCAAAAATAATCTCTAAGACATCGAGCAACGAGGTAAAGCGCTCATAACGACGTAACGCATCAGCTGAGAGTAAAAAGTTCAGGATAGACTCTGGATCAGCGGGTTTAATTTGCTGAAAAAATGGCGCACATTTTGTCACCAGTCGGTGAAGTTCACGTAAACGTTTAGGCGCAGCTGCAATCAAAGGACTACTTCGTGTGGCAATACTCTGCAATAACGCATAACGCACAGGCAAGCCGAATGATTTCTCAACGGCCAACTGAAGTGCCCTTAAATCAGATTCACAAACAGGACTTGCGCATTTTTTGTAAAAACCCCCGACTTCTGTTGGCTTTAAGGACGGACGTGAAATCTCATCTTGATCCGTTGTCGTACTCAATTGACCTGAACAAAGATAATTTGCAGCACCACAGGCTATCAGCACCTCAAAAAAAATGTGTGGTGCATCAGACGCTAGTGCTTTCTCACACTCCTGCCATAAGCGCTCTTTTGACAAATAACGTAGCTCTTGATTAGCGACCATCGCCTGCATCAACTGCTTAGTTTCCTCTGCAACTTGAAAATGATAAGCATGTAATTGTGCGGCAAGACGAGCCACACGCAATAATCGCAGCGGATCATCAATAAAGGCCTCAGACACATGACGCAGCTTACGCTTGACCAAATCTTTTTGTCCATGAAAAGGGTCAATTAAAGCCCCCTGCTTATCTTCTGCGATGGCATTAATCGTTAAGTCCCTGCGGGATAAATCCTGCTCTAGACTAACATTTTCTGTGCTCTCAAACTCGAAGGCCTGATGACCTAAACCAACTTTACGCTCTTGCCGCGCTAGTGCGTACTCTTCTTTTGTCTGCGGGTGTAAAAACACAGGGAAATCTCGACCAACTGGGCGATAGCCTTGCGCAAGCATTTGCTGCGCTGTCGCACCAACAACCACCCAATCATGGTCATTCACCTCCCGCCCGAGCAAACGATCTCGCACCGCGCCACCAACGCAATAAATGTTCATGACTTGCTCCTTTTAACACAGGCTAGGTAAAGCCAAGGTATTGCAATAATCAGCGCATCACCAACGATCATGATCAGACTAAACAACCAGGGCTTAGTAAAATGCAATTGACTCGGCGCTAATAAACCCAATGAGAAGCCAATAAAACAGGCAACAACACCCAAACCACAGATCAAAACCATCACACTATTTGGCCCAGGGATATGAAATCCTGCCGATCTTTTGCCTTGCCTAAAACGCAAAACAATGGCGGCAATGAATACCAAAATATAGACCAAAACTGTGAACTGACTGGTCAACGCCAATAACAACCAAAAGGCTTGTTTCGCTTGGTCAGCAAATAAAAATATTGACGCAAGCAAACTCGTCAACACAGCTTGTACTAATAGCACAACCCAAGGCATATCGAAACGATTTTGATAGGCTAAAACTTGTGGCAATTGTTTTTGTGTCGCCGCATATTGCATCCCCCGAGCAGGTGCCAACACCCAAGCACTTAAGCTCGCCAAAGAACCCAACACGATCAATATGGCCAAAATAGGTGTCAACCAGGATAAATCAAATGCCCGAAAAAAATATGTGAATGTTTGTATCACCCCGTTGATCAAATTAATTTTTGCCTGCGGCACCACAGTCGCAATAGCCAAAGAAGTCAAACAAGAAAAAATAAAAATTAATAACCCCGCGAAGAAAATGGCACGTGGAAAACTTGTTTGCGGACTACGGACATCTTTAGCATGAAAGGCTGTCACCTGCATTCCTGAGTACGAGGATAACACCGCAACAAAAAAGACGACACTAGCCAACGAAAACTGTGGTAATACGGTACTGTGAGGAATCTGGCTCGGATTTGCAGACCCTAGCCAAAGACCAGCCAACAAAATAATAGCCAATGCCGGTAACAACGTACCGAACAAAGCCCCAACAATACTCAATAACCGAGCGGCGCGCACACCGAAAAAATGATAAATACTCACGCCCCAAAACACCGCCATCATCAGACTAAACAGCCAATATTTGTTAGACGCTAGCTGCGGCAAGCCGACGTAAGCCAATGTGGTGACAATCATTGCCAGAGTGGTAGGAAACGCAACCACATTATTAAACCACTCCATCCACATCGCACTTAAGCCGATTTGATCTCCAAACGCAGCACGTACCCAGGTGTAAATACCCCCATTTTCTGGAAATCGTGTAGACAACTCGGCACAAACCAAACCACTCGGTAGTAAAAACAGCAAACCTGCCAGAAAATAAAAGCTAATTGCATGCCAGCCCACACTCGCCATTAACGGCAAACTGCGTAAGCTTAAAATGGCAGAAACGCTAATCATACACAAGCTAAAGCTACCAAGAATTTTCTGAGACGGTCGTGACATAAATGATACTAGCTCAAAGGGTGATAACGCATTTTACGGAGCAATAACAAACTAGCCAATACAGCAAGTAAAAATAAAACACTGACAAACTGTATTGGCTGAGAGAGTCCCAATGTATGCTGCACGGCGTGCCAATCCAGCATCGCGCCGCTAAATAACTGGCCTACTTCAGTCACTCCCGTGATAATCATGTTAGTTATCGCCATACCAACCGCTGAGATATTTTGTGGACAAATTCGATGAAACCAGTGCCATACCAGCACCTGAACGGCTGAAAACATACCAACAAGGAAACAAACATTCGAAAGCCAATGCGCAATGGAGTGTGGGAAATAAGACATCACCGATAATGATACCATTAACAAGAAACCGGCAATCACAATGACTTTATTCATCTGTCCCCATCGGCTAACCCAAAAACTATAGAGCGGCGAGCAAACAACCCAACCCAATAGAATGAAGGTAACCATTTCTAAAGATTGGTAACTATTGAGGTCATACAAGGAATGAAAATATTTAATCCCATATTGTGCAGTTAAAATAATTGTTGGTATGTAAATTAACCCCGCCCAAGCAGCATTAAGCCATAGATACTTTAGTGCTAATAATTGCCTAACTTGCTGAGTAATAATTGGCAACTTAGGAAATACTTGCACCTCAACTTTGCTTTGTATTAACGTAAAACTGACATAGAAAAAGATGGCAATGGGTAAGGCAACTAGCCCGGAAGCGACAAAGACAAACCGCCATGATAGCCCATACTCAAGCAACAGAATGCTTAACTGCTGTGAAAATGCCGCTGCTAATGTGCCCAACGAAATGGCGATGGCGGCAAATAAAGAAAAGTAGCGACCGGGCATATATTCTCGAGACACTTTTAATACACCAATAAAAGCAAAGGCTGAACCAAAACCAACCAATAATCGCGCTAGAAGTGCCACATAATAACCATCGACAACAAATAAAATATTGCCAATACCACAAACTAGCGTTGCAACCATTAAAACACGCTTACTACCATAGCGATCAAGTAAAATACCTGCCGGAATCTGCATCAGCAAGTAAGTAAAATTATAGCTAGAAATTAAAAATGAAAAGCTGAGATTATGATGAATAGCAAAGTGTTGCGTAATTTGTGGCTGATAAGCACCCGTGAGTAACCGGAGGAAAAATTCATAGCAATAAAATAATAAACTGGCAACAAAAATAATGAATAATTGACCAGCTTGACGAAGCGAATAAGCAGGCATAATCTCTTGAGTATTTTGGTGCTGTCCTGAATTAATTGCTAGCCGACAAAATCTGATCTCCTAATGAGAAGAGTAACCTCACTAGCCAAATAGACCCTCCGTCAGCTAGATTTATCCCGCATAGACGCGGATCCAAAGCATGAAAAACGGGATCCCTGCCGACGAGGAAATACCAACAGGCCTAGGTATCCAAGCAATTTGATACAACACCAACATTTTCAGCCACACTAACATGCGAGGCAAACAGTTTGCAAACCTTACGCAGCAAATATCCAGACTTAAAATTAAATCCCCGCGTGTGCAGGCATGACAGTGCCGGATGATTAACTAATCCGCTAACAACAGAATGAGGTCCTATCTGATTGTAATCAACTGACTCACCTTGACCAGGCCAAAAAAAACAATAATCTAGCAAAACATCAAAAATAACTCTATATTAATTGCATGGTTATGTGTGGTTTTTTCATGCGACATTTTGCGGTGTTTTTGTTGCTCTCTTTGCTTGCCACAGGTGCGTCAGC
>CBFIHN010000031.1:0-18633 GCA_965662575.1 Gammaproteobacteria bacterium | reverse complement strand
TATTGGGCAACTAGAAGGGACTCCATCTACTGAGGATACTGGACTGAACAATGTCGAAATGATATCTCCTTCTTCTACAGAGGCAGCCGAGGCCCTAGAAGCAAAGATGAATGATGATGAGATAGTGTCAAATTCTAATCGATCCCCGCAGGGTGAGGTATCTTCGGCTCTTGATATACGTTACTTCGTAGAGCCCTTTCCAGAGGAACCCAATGAAAGCCATTATTTGGCGGTAGCTGAAAGTTATGAGGAAGGAGAAAATTACTATCCAAAGCTCTGGAAAAATCAAAACAATTCAGTGGCTGGGAATCTAAAACGGAATCCTCCTCCCCTTGTTATACCCAAGTCAGCTGTACTAGCTCTGGCATATTGCAAAACGTAAGACATTGCCCCTGATGGATTCACTCGAACCACTGCCAGCCAGCACATTTATCTGGCTCCATCACTCTTCGCTCGCCTGAGTCAATATTAGAAAGCATAAATAGCGTGACATAGTGACGCTGGTTTTCTGAAAAGAAGTTGCTGGCGAATACTGTATCCTTAGGGTTTGCAATACTCAGCCCAGTTTCTTCTAGAGTTTCTCGAACTGCGCACTCCTCTGGTGTTTCACCTTGCTCGAGGTGACCACCAGGAAAAGCCCATTGCTCATGACCATGTGAATTTAGTCGCTTTCCAAGCAGTACCTTATTGTTTTTTATGATAATGACGCCAACGCCAATATAAACATTCATCTTTAGCTCTCTATTTTTGAGTTCATAGCTTAGCATGCCTCTCACACTGATAAGTTATATTTACCCCTAACTGTGCAGTTGAAAAATCACAGCTGTCAGCAATAAATGTCTCTGCCAATGTTTTGTAAACATAATCATAAACACCCTCATAATTACTTGCCCTGGGGCCAGCAATATTTAGTGTTTTGATCTTATTTTTCAAGACCCAGGCTCGAATCTTTTTTGTATCAGCCTCTTTAGACAAATCAATTAATAAGCAAGGTTTGTTTTGAGTTTTGGCATAATCAATTGTCAGCCGTGTGCCATCTTTAATTTCTTTGGGCACAAAAATAAGCGTGCCATCAGAGATTTCAATGTCTTTCTTAGTCCTGTCATCAAGATTGGTGCTGGGCAATGCTTCCAGATTGTACTTTGCATCAATAACACCATCCTCTGCCCACCGACCTTTAGGGCAGTAACCTGCGTGCTTGATATTATGGGTAATCGCAAAGTCTAATGCTGCTCGATCAGCTCCAGTTTGGCCACCTGAGATAATGGTAATAACACCTAGCATGAAGTTTCCTTACGTCAACACAAGTCATGTTATACTATAGGGGAAAGGACTTGGAATATATCAGGATGATAAGTCAATTAGTAAAATTTCTTTTTGGTGACATACAAAAGCAACACTTTTTAGATTTGCTGTTGCCACTGCTATTTTTTATTTCACTCTGCAGTGCAACGTTATTTTTCTTTGACAGTAGAGCCATGTCCTTATTTGGTATCGAGATACATTTCCCAGTTGGGCTTTTATTTTTTCCTGCCACCTATGTTATCAGTAACATCATCCAAGATCGTAAATCACGAACTTATGCGAACACGGTGGTTTTTGTATGCTTTTTGGCGGATGTTATTTTGGTTGCCGTTTGCTGGGTTATAGCACACCTCGGAAACAGAGCGGATTATTTCTCGGTATTTGATGCACTGCCAATTATTATGGGTGCAACATTTATCTTCCTTGGGGTTAGCTCACTACTGAATACTTTTATCTTTGAACTCACAAAGCGATATCGGCACCGAAGCGTTCTCGGTTCGTTTATGGGGTTCTTTGCTTCAATTACTGCTGCAGAATTTGCAGTTACCTCAATGTCAATGCCTCTGCTATTTTATCATCAGGGCCTGAAAGGCAATGTCTTAATGACTATTTTTATAACGGTAATCTATAAAATAGCATTCAACTTTATAGCAGCTACTTGCTACGCTATTTTTGAAGTTTTTGAGCACCGCAAAGAAGGTGAAAAAGAAGGCTTACCTAGGGGCTTACCTAGGGGAAATTTGGCAAAGGTTTGATAAGCCTCCATCAATAACCAGATCGTACCCGGTGATAAAGTCGTTTTCCATAAACATTTTTACTACTGAAAACACATCCTGAGGCACTCCGCAGCTACTGGTATAAAACACCTCGCTATAATCAGGTAATACACCCTGGTACTTGTCTCGAAGCATTGGTGTATCAATACTTGCTGGCGATATAGAATTTATTTGAATGTTAAAGTTGGCATATTCAATGGCAGCAACCTTGGTCATATTGACGATAGCGGCTTTTGCCGTGCTGTATGCCAACATGTTTTTCATGCCCACATGCGCAGTGCTGCTTGCTATATTTATTATTTTGCCATGCCTTTGCGTTTTCATAGCTTTAAGCGCTAATTGCATTGCATTAAAACAGGGCAAAAAGTTTTCTTGCCAGCTATCTACAATTTCTTGCGCACTAAATTCAAGAAGTTCTTTTCGTTGACTCGGGACTCCGGCGCAGTTAATGGCGTAATCAATTGTTCCTAAGCCTGGAAGCTCGCAGCCAGTTAAATCAGTAAGGTCTCTTTGTATTATTATTGCAGGCTTGGGCAAATTGATCGTTTTTTTGTCAATCGCTATAATGCGAAAACCCTCTTCAATGAGCTTCATTGCACAATAATGACCTATCCCGGAAGCAGCACCTGTGACAATCGCAGTTTTATCCATAAGCTCACCAAATATTCCCTTAAAAATATCCTACAATTAACCATAACCGATTGCAAACAGGACAAAAATCTTATTAACTGCTCTTGTGGTTTTAAGTTTTTTCTCAGAAGCCATAACTTACCAGCTACTTTAGTCTATGACCCACCAGAACTGCTTATAGCAGAAGGAAAGCTGAAATATTTTACAAAATCGGAACAGGCGTTTCTTCGAGCGTGCGCTGAATTTAACAAGTCGATCCAGTTTGCTCCAGATAAGAAGAAAGTCAGTAAGTTGCTAATGGGTGAGCGTACTACAATATTTATCCAAAATATCGAAAAGCCAACTAAATATTTATCATTTGAATTCAATGAGCGCCACTTCACAGGACTTATGAAGAAATACCGCTCTACTAAAGAAATAAGGCAAATGATTCGCTCCCTTTTTTCTATAGCGGACTAGCTATATCGATAGGTCAAGTTTCAATGATAGCTTATGGATGAGTTGAGCTGTCGTTTTGCAATGATATTCAGATTTCATCAGCTCCAATCGATTACGAACCCATCGATCTGTTTTGCCTAGCTCTAGGGCTATTTCGCGTTGATTTAGGGGCCTGTTGAAATCTAAAGCGCATCAGGCGGGAATTTGTTAAAATAATGCGAAATGGATTTTATGGTTTTAAGTGATGCATCAAATTGAAATGGTTAGCCTAGAAGACTTAGTTTCGTCGACTCACAGCTATCGCAAATTCATGTCAATCTGGAGTTTCAAAAATGCTAATCGCAGCTTGAGAAAGCTCAAAAAGGATAACCCTTATGAAAGCTATGGTCTGCTTCGTATTTTTAAGTGTTTGCTGCTGCAATTCATGGAAGATCTGAGTGACCGTGAGCTTAAGCGTTTTATTGAAGAGAATACGGCAGCCAAATGGTTTTGCGGCTTTGGTTTGGTAGAAAAAACACCTGACCACACGGTGTTTTGTAAGGTTCGCCAACGTATTGGCGTGAAAGTTTTATCAGAGATTTTTGCAGATTTGCGCAACCAATTGAAAAGCCAAGGACTAATGAGTGAAGTGTTCAGTTTTGTTGACGCTGCACACCTAATAGCCAAAGCTAACCTCTGGCAGGAGCGCGATAAAGCAATCGCTGAAAAGTATGAAAAGCTGAATAATGAAGTACTGCCGAAAGTGGCACATGACAAACAAGCGCGTATCGGTTGCAAGGGCAGGAAAAAATATTGGTACGGCTACAAACTGCATGTCAGTGTGGATATGCAAAGCGGCTTGGTTAATAAAATGGCAATTACACCGGCTAATACAACGGATGCTCAAGGACTCAAGCATGTTTGCCCTAGCCAAGGTGCTGTTTATGCCGATAAAGCTTATTGTACAGAGCCAGCTCGAAAAGCCACGGCTCACCGAGGCTGCCACTTGGCGGCAATCAAAAAAAACAACATGAAAGGTAAAAACAAAGACAAAGATCGTTGGTACACAACGATTAGGTCACCCTATGAACGTGTGTTTTCTAAGCGCAATCAGCGTGTCCGCTATGTTGGTGTTGCTAAAAATCAGTTTGCTGCATTTATGAATGCAATGTGCCTTAACTTAAAAAGATTAGCTGTCCTTGATCCGCCAGGACTCTGCTTATCTTAGGAGGGGGCCATCTTGAATTTGGGTTTACCCGTCAAAAAGATTAAATACTAAACAAAAATTAACATAAAAGGCTTTTCCTAACTTTGGAGCCAGGCATTAATAATTTTTACTAATCTCTAAACTTTAGATTGCAACGGGCCCTTTGTATAGTCAGCCAGCATTTGTATTGCTGTTTGTCTCGCTTGATCGGGCGTTAACACATTGGCTTTGCCAATTGTAATTCTTTTACCTCTGGCATATTGCAAAACATAAGACATTGCCCCTGATGGATTCACTCGAACCAGAAAGCCACTTAATTCTCCATCTCGGACATCATAAGCCTGGCTTTTCAGCTTCAATGTCTTAAGCAGCGTTTTTGATATTAAAGGCTTTTTGCTCGCCATGATCACCCCCTATTTTTGAAGTGCACATGAAGTGTAGCTAGAGTGCAAAAGTGCACAATATGGAGACAATCCAAACACACCCAAGAAAAATCTCTATATTAAGATTTTAGGCGTAACCTTAAGAAAAATAAAAGAATTTTAAGAAATAAAATGGCGCCCTGGAGAGGATTCGAACCTCTGACCTGCTCCTTAGGAGGGAGCCGCGCTATCCAGCTGTGCCACCAGGGCGTAAAGTTTTATTGGCTATATATCTCATAGCTTATTTGTAATGACGCAATCTATTTAACAACATGGAGTCCAGGCTTATTTTTTCTTTGAACAGAATTATTCTGCACCTGGGGGGTACTATGATGGTTAGGATCCAGAGAATCCTCATCATCACCTTCATGAACGAGCAGGCTATAACTTTCTTCCTGATCATAAATACCCTGCCCCGTTTCCTTGGCATAAAGGGAAATCATCGCATCAATAGGAAAAAATATTTGCCACAACTTGCCAGAAAAACTTGCATCAAAACCAATAAATTCATCGGTAACTTGCCAATTTTCGATGGCATCAGGCGAGGCATTAAGAACAATTTGCCCATTTTTGACATATTCCCAAGGAACCTCAACACCGTCAAAATCAGCATCAATAAGAAAGTAAGGCGTTAAACGATTTTCAACTATCCAGTCGTAAGTCGCTTGAATAATATAGGGCCGAATCCGTGACATAATTATACTTTTGTCTCTTTAATCTCTGGAAATATAAAATCAGGACGTAACTCACGCTCTGCATCTGACAAAGAAAGCTGGAATGACGGCCGCTTAAATAGTTCTTGCGCATAACGCTCAACAGCAGCACCTTGCTCTGGCAACTCAATATCCAATGAAGGTAAGCGCCAAATGAGCGCAGCTAAAGCACAATCAACTAATGAGAACTCATCACTTAAAAAATATGGGGAATCTCCAAACACAGGGGCAACAGATAACAAACTATCATAAAGATCTCTACGCGCAAGATCAGCTTCAACGCCCTTATCATTAAGCACCTTCATCATCAATTGATACCAATCTCTATCAATGCGCGACATCATTAAACGTGTGCGCCCACGAAAAACAGGATAAACTGGCATCAATGGCGGATGAGGAAAACGCTCATCTAAATATTCTGCAATAATATTCGACTCATAGAGCACCAAATCACGATCAACCAAGGTTGGCACCGTGCCATAAGGATTAAGCTCAAGCAACTCATCAGGTTTATTATTCAAGTCGATCTCAACTTTTTCAGCAGCAATCCCCTTCTCTTCGAGCAAAATACGAATACGATGTGAGTAAGGACAAAGATGGTTTGTAAATAGAGTCATAACAGATCGACGATTAGCAACCATAGGTAAAAATTCCTTTAACTAATAGGTATAAAACAAAAATGCTCCGCACAAGGCGAAGCATTCTAGCATACATAAACGGCAAGACAGAAGCGGTATTAACGTTTTGAATATTGTGGACGTTTACGTGCTTTATGCAGTCCAACCTTCTTCCGTTCAACACGACGTGCATCACGCGTTAAGAAACCAGCACTACGCAAGTCAGAACGTAATTCCTCATTCGAAGCAACTAAGGCACGAGCAATACCATGGCGAATCGCACCTGACTGACCAGTAATACCCCCACCACATACATTAATTTTGATATCATATTTATCAACACTATCAACAACATCTAATGCTTGGCGGACAACCATTTGTGCAGTCTTTCGACCGAAATAATCAGCCACTTCTTTGCCATTAATGATAATTGACCCTTTCCCTGGCTTCAGATAAACACGCGCCGTAGAACTTTTACGACGACCAACGCCAATAAACAAATCTTTAGTTGCCATGATAACCACCTTTACGTTGATCAATTAGTTGAGGGTTTTGTGCCTCATGTGGATGCTTTGTTCCAGCATAAACTTTAAGCTTACGATACATATCACGACCTAAAGGATTTTTTGGCAGCATCCCTTTAATTGCTTTTTCTATGATGCGCTCAGGATGTTCTTCTTGAAGTTTTTTAAAATTCGTTGTTTTTAACCCACCAATATAGCCTGTATGATGATGATATAATTTGTCAGACTCTTTATTACCAGTGACACGAACTTTTTCAGCATTAATCACAACAATGTAATCACCGGTATCAACGTGTGGCGTATATTCTGGCTTATGCTTACCACGAAGGCGCGTCGCCGCCTCAGTGGCTAAACGGCCAAGCGTCCAACCTTCGGCATCAATCAATAGCCAGTTGTGAGTCGCTGTTTGCTCATTAGCGCTAACTGTTCTCATTACAACAAATTCCTAAAATAATTAAGTATGGTTCTTACAAAGAGCCGGAATGATACAGTAACTAACCTATTGATTCAAGGCAAATTTACTAGCTCAGTTGATTGAAAACCAAAATTTCAGCAAAAATCAAGCTGCCGCCAAGCTTCATAAAGAATGACTGCAACTGAATTTGACAAATTTAGGCTACGACTCTCAGGCTTCATGGGAATACGAATACGTTGACTCTTGGGGAAAACATCACGAATATCCTCCGGAAGCCCTCGACTTTCGGGACCAAATAATAAGATATCCTCATCTTGATAATGAGGTTGATGATGTCCTGAGCTACCATGCGTCGTACAGGCAAAAATACGTCGTTTCCCTGCGGCTTCCAGAAATGCCTCATAGTTATCATGTCGCTGCAGATTGACAAACTCACGATAGTCCAGGCCTGCTCGTCGCAAACGCTTATCATCAATTGCAAAACCCAAGGGTTCAATTAGGTGGAGCTGCGCGCCAGCATTAGCACACAAACGGATTATATTACCCGTATTTGGAGGTATTTCTGGTTCATATAATGCAACATGAAGCATCGGCTACCTCTTTCTCCAGTGATTTTTTTGCAAATATATCGGCAGCGCTTTTTCTGGAACAACTGCTCCACCCACGAGCAAAGCTTGCTCGGCAAGCTGCAAACCACACAAAGGGTCTGGCTGGCAGGCCAGACATACTTCATTCACATCAATTCCATCAGCATGCTGCCATAGCCCCTGATATGCTTGCCAACCACGACCAACCACAGACCAATTGCCCTTAGGGAAAATGAGCAACTCTGGAGCAATTGATTGTGCCGGCTCAACTTCTATCAACGAGCCCTTGCAACAATAGTATGCCGCAAAGTAAACTTCACCCATATGAGCATCAATCATGGTTAGCACATGATCCAATTTAAATTGTTGGCAAGCACTTAACGCTAATACCTGCAGACTAGAAATTGGGATAACCGGTATACTAGCACTATAGGCCAACCCCTGAATGACACTGGCACCCAAGCGAATACCAACAAAACTCCCTGGGCCACAACTATAGGCGAGTGCGTCCAACTGCCACAAAGCAACACCCATTTTTTCAAGCAATTGCCTAATCATGGGGATAAGCAAACGGTTATGATATCTTGGCTTATCCTGGTAATCTGAAAATAATTGTCCTTGATAACTCAGAGCAACAGCACAACGTTCACCACTGGTTTCAATGAAAAGAATATTACTGTTCATCTTCGGCACTTCCTCGGAAATAGCGCCCTGTTAACGCATCACGGATAACTGTGGGCTTAGCCAGACCACCCAAATCACCCGCCACC
The DNA here is from genome assembly GCA_965662575.1 of Gammaproteobacteria bacterium. Taxonomy (GTDB): domain Bacteria; phylum Pseudomonadota; class Gammaproteobacteria; order Francisellales; family CACEW01; genus CBFIHN01. The sequence goes on along the minus strand of CBFIHN010000031.1, from coordinate 10,250 downwards.
ACGCCATCGAGTTGACCAGGAAAATACTGCCCAATTTCAGCGAGCGTTGTTGCTGGTGGCATGCCAGACAAATTAGCACTTGTCGTAACCACCGCACCAGCAAGCAAGTGACATAAGCCAGATAAAACGGGGTGATCACTAATACGCAACGCAATAGTGTCAAAATTCCCCCGCAGAATTTTGTCCATATTTTTATTCGCCGGCACAACCCAAGTGACTGGGCCAGGCCATGTTGATTGCATTTTATCAACAACATCTTGTGACAAAGGCCCGACATAAGGAGCTAAATACTGCCAATCACTTGCTGCGACAATAAAACCCTTATTTTTTGCTCGTCCTTTTAACGAAAGTAGTCGCCCAACAGCGTCAATATTTTCCGCATGACAACTTAGACCATAGACTGCTTCTGTTGGGACAGCAACAATATGTCCACGCCTTAATGAATCAACTCCCTGAGCAAGACTAAAAGTTTGTGTCATTAATTTCAATCCGAACCAAATTACAACCTAGCACTGCCCCAAATTATACCGGTCATCGAACCATCCGTCATCAAACGGATAATCCCCTATTTTGATCACAACATCATTGCAAACATCAGAAAAATCAGTAAAAATACGATCTAAACACACAGACACAATAAAAGCTAACCACTCATCACAATGAAAGTCTTAAACCGTTCTGATTTTATTAACAATTTTGCGACCAGCCACAACCTGGAAGTTGCAGATGCTGAAGCAATTGTTAAGGTCATCCTGCGTTCAATGACAGACGCACTGAAAGAAAAGCGGCGGATTGAAATTAGAGGCTTCGGTAGCTTTGAAATTCGCAAAGCAAAACCAAGAAAAGCTCGCAACCCAAAAACTGGCGAGGTCGTCTATACGAATGAGCGCTCAAAAATTCACTTTAAATCAGGCAAAGAAATGCATGAGCGGCTAAATGAGAATAACTAGCGCACTCCTATTTATCACTTCCCTGCTCCTAGCCAAAGTTTCTATGGCTAACCTGAGCACTTCGATCCAATCATTACTGACAAAAAAACTCCCACATACCAGTACAGGCATTGTGATCATGAGCGCTTATAGTGGCAAAGTTCGCTATAGCTATCATGCAAAACATGACTATATCCCCGCAAGCAATACAAAACTATTTACTGCGGCAGCTGCACTAGAAACCCTTGGCTCAAGCTATCGTTTCCAAACCTGGCTTGGCGCCAAGAAGTCAAAAATCAAGCCACACCAAATCGATGGCAACCTCTACATTTATTTCTCTGGCGACCCTTCTTTACGCCAATATCAGCTCAAGAATCTTATCAAACAGCTACGCCAAAAAGGTATCACTCACATCCACGGCAACATTGTTTTACGCTCGGGAAAACATGCGGAGAATACTTATCCGATTGGCGAAATGTTAAGCGACACCTTGATGTGTTACGGCGCAATGGCAAGCACCATCAACCTAAGCCAAAATTGCTTTGTCCTAAAAATAGAAAGTATCAACAATAAAGCCAAAGCCAGCAGCAGTTCTTCTTATGTTCGCCTCAAAAACCACCTTTTACTCGCCAGTGAAAATCAACTTAAAAGCTGCGTCTTCCAGCCAACGATGAGCCAAAACAATTTACTCACCATCAATGGCTGCCTACCAAATAGAAAAGAATGGCAATTACGCATGGCCATTGCAAACCCCGGCGAACTAGCCAAACAAATAATTGCCAAACAGTTACGACACGAAGGTATTCGCTATCACCGTATTACCTTTGCACCCCGAATACCAAATGGGCTGACTAGAATCGCAATCCACCGTTCGGCAAAATTATCGGCATTATTAAAGTATATGCTGCAAGAATCTGACAACCTTTATGCCAATGCCATTACCAAAGCCATTGGCAAGCAAACCACAGGCATTGCCTCAATTAAGGCGGGAGTTAATCGTATAGAAGCATTACTTAGACCAAAAATCAAAGGCACACTGACGCTTGAAGATGGCGCTGGATTATCCTATTACAATCACACATCTCCCATCGCAATCGCAAATCTCCTACACGAAATCTATCGTAATAAATCACTGAAAACCACGCTTATTAACTCACTACCACAGTCTGGTATTAGCGGCACCCTAAGCTATCGCATGAACAGCAAAAAACTCTTAGGCCATGTCTATGCAAAAACTGGATCAATGACGGGTATTTCTTCACTATCAGGGTATTTGGTTCGTCAGCATAAACCGACCATGATTTTTTCAATCATCAATAATGGCGTGCATGGTAGCTTAAGAAAGGCTCGTCGCACACAAGATCAGATTGTTAAATTAATCGCACACTATTTTTAATAACGAACGTCCACCTCCACGACAATCCATTCTCGAGAGAAAATAGCACCGACAGCAATTAAGGGCAATATCACAACTTGTACTCTTAAGACTTGACCGATCAAGGGCTTTTGCCCACAGCACCACAGCCCTATGATATACTGCCTTCACCAATCCTTATTAAACCATTTCGTGCCAGCAAAAATTATTGATGGCAAAGCCATTGCACTCAGCCTGAGAGAAAAAATCAAGCAACAAGTCATTAACCGAATCAATCGAGGGCGACGCGCCCCTGGGCTTGCCGTCATCCTGGTTGGGGAAAATCCCGCCTCAGAAGTCTATGTTGCCCACAAGCATGCCGCTTGTGAAGAAGTTGGCTTTTTATCTAAAAATTACCGATTATCTGCACAGTGCTCAGAAAACGAATTACTCATGTTAATTGATCAGCTTAATCAAGATAACACTATTGATGGCATCCTCGTACAATTACCATTACCACAACAAATTGACTCAAGCAAAGTGATTGATCGCATTAATCCGACAAAAGATGTCGATGGTTTTCACCCGTACAATATTGGTTTACTCCTTCAGCATCGTGCGCAATTACGCCCATGCACGGCAAAAGGTGTTGCTCTCATGATTGAACATGTTTTAGGGAAAAATATTCAAGGCAAACATGCGGTCGTCGTTGGCGACTCAAATATTGTTGGCCGCCCTACAGCAATCGAAACTCTACTCGAAGGCTGCACCGTTACGATCTGCCACAAGCATACGAAAAATCTCCCGCAATTCAGTCGTCAAGCGGATATCTTAATTGTTGCCATCGGCCAACCGAAGTATATCCAGGCAGAATGGATCAAACCCGGTGCCACGGTGATTGATGTTGGCATAAACCGACTTAGCAACAATAAACTGGTTGGTGATGTCAATTTTGATGCCGCAAAAGACGTTGCTCACTGGATTAGCCCAGTGCCAGGCGGCGTTGGCCCCATGACTGTAGCCTGTCTATTGGAAAATACACTACTAGCTGCAGAGTTACATTAACCACCAAGCCACGAAGCTAACACATCTATAATCTGCTGAGCTTGTGCATCACTGGAAATATTAAACTTTGATTTTTGCATATAACTGCCATGACGTTTTTGATAACGCCTGATGCTATATTTCACAGGACTATAGTCATTTTTACTTGCATTCCAATCTTGATATTTGAAAATAATGGTTGTCCACGCACCTTTTGACAGCACCTTTTTATCTAACTCTTTTACCGTTTCAACACCGGCATCCGTATAGCTAATTGTAATATCATCAATCGTTTCCATCTTATCCCTCTCTTATCAATAACTTCATAATTAAAAAGCCCAGTACAGCCGCAATAAGCGATGCGCCTAATATACCAATTTTTGCCAGATTAATGGCTTGCTGATTCCCAGGAAACGCCAATTCTGCGATAAAGATAGACATCGTAAACCCTATTCCTGCCATTAGGCTTAACGGAAATAATTGTTTGAGCTTGACACCTTGCGGAAGTCTCGCCCAACCTAACTTGATAAAGACCATGCTAACACCAAAGATTCCTAACACCTTTCCGAAAATTAAGGCGATAGCAATCCCAAAGGTTAATGGCATAAACAGCACCTCATGAATACGAATACCAGCAAGACTGATACCCGCATTAAACAGCACAAAAATGGGCACAATAAAGTAAGTAACCGGTATATGCAGCATATGCTCAAGACGCTGCAACGGCGTTTCCACTTCATGCATTAAACCTTCGACAGCATTTAACACGTCTTTACGATGTTCACTATCCGCAACATTAGCAGTATCAGCATGACTGAAGCGATTAAGCAAGGCTCTAATACGCTGCAAAAACCGCTGTGGGGAATAAGTCTCACGACCAGGTATTGCAAAGGCCAACAAGACACCCGCAATCGTTGCATGAATACCAGAATGTAAGAGTGCAACCCACAAAAAAACACCTAACAGCAAATAAGGCAGCAAGCGACGAACCTGGCAATAATTCAGCACTAAAAGCAATATAAAAACCAATAGACTCAACGACAAATATAGCCAGGATAATGATGCACTGTAAAAGATAGCAATAACTAGCACAGCGCCCAAGTCATCTACAATTGCTACCGCTGATAGAAAAATCACCAGACCTTTTGGCACCCGCTTACCCAACAACGACAAAACGCCTAAAGCAAAAGCAATATCTGTTGCCATTGGAATTGCCCAACCAACCAAATTGTCAGGATGATGATAATTGCGAGCAATAAAGATGATTGCCGGGAATACCATACCACCGACTGCAGCCACAATAGGTAAAGATGCTTTAGACAAGTCACTGAGCTCACCATAGAGTAACTCACGCTTAATTTCTAACCCAACAAGCAAAAAGAAAATTGCCATTAAACCATCATTAACCCAATGCTGCAGAGACAAATGGAATAAACTATTACCAGCATGCAGCCCGACATAAATATGGCGCAAATCAAAATAACTGGCACTGAGTGATGAGTTAGCCCAAATGAAAGCTACCACCATGCAAATGACCAAAATAAAGCCACCAAAGCTTTGGCTTTTGACGAACTCTTCAAAAGCACTGACAACCACAGCAATAGGTTTTGTTTTTGATTGGCTCATACCGCAGAAAACCTTAAATAATTATGATAAAAAAACGCCAGAGCGATAGCACAAAAGGCTGACATGACTATAAATGATTGATACCCCAGGGCAAGGAATGACGACAGGCTCACTTATTTCCACCAGCTTAAGATACGTCACCAACTATTTAAACTGGCGACATTGTAAAGACTCAAACGGCAACTCTCAATGCAAAAACATGATATAATTTCTGATACCCTAAGGGAAAGACTTAAATGATCGATTATGCAAGGTAAATACCACGTTAAAACTTTTGGCTGCCAGATGAATGAATATGACTCTCAAAAAATGGCCGATATTCTTGATGAACATTTTCAACTATCACCAACTAACACTGTTGAAGATGCGGAAGTCATTCTACTTAATACCTGTTCAATTCGTGAAAAGGCACAAGAGAAAGTCTTCCACCAGCTCGGTCGTTGGAAAAAACTCAAAGCACGAAACCCACACTTAGTGATTGGTGTCGGTGGCTGTGTTGCCAGCCAAGAAGGCAAATCCATTATTAAACGAGCACCATTTGTTGATTTAGTATTTGGCCCGCAAACTATCCACCGCTTGCCCGAGATGATTCGTCAAGCGCGTGAGAAACAACAATCAGTTGTTGATATTTCATTCCCAGAAATTGAAAAATTTGATCATTTACCTGAGCCTCGAGCTGAAGGCGTCAAAGCATTTGTGTCAATTATGGAAGGCTGCAGCAAATACTGCAGTTATTGCATTGTACCTTACACTCGTGGTGTTGAAGTCAGCAGACCATTTGATGATGTACTAGCAGAGTGTGCCGCCCTGGCAGAGCAAGGTGTCCGCGAAATTACTCTGCTTGGTCAAAATGTCAATCACTATCTTGGCAAAATGCACCATGGTGACACCGCAGATTTAGCCTTATTAATTCATTATATAGCGGCCATTGATGGCATCGGGCGCATCCGCTTCACGACATCTCACCCAGTTGAATTTTCAGATACACTGATTGACGCTTATGCTGAAGTCCCTGAACTGGCTAATCATTTGCACCTACCAGTACAAAGCGGATCAGACCGAATACTAGCAGCCATGAAGCGCGGCCACACAACGCTTGAGTTTAAAAGTAAAATGCGTCGATTAAAAGCTGTTCGCCCAGACATTACTATTTCAACTGATTTAATTGTTGGCTTCCCCGGTGAAACCGATAAAGATTTTGAAAATACGATGAATTTAGTACAAAATATTGGCTTTGACCATTCATTTAGTTTTATTTACTCAGCACGCCCAGGAACACCTGCTGCGGACTTAGAGGATGACACCCCAGAAGAGACTAAAAAACAACGACTGAAAACTTTGCAAGATCGTCTGAACTTACAAGCAATGAAAATCAGTGAAAACATGATCGGAACTAAACAGCGAATTTTGGTTGAAGGCTACGCCAAAAAAGGCAAACAACTCTCTGGTCGCACAGAAAATAACCGCGTGGTTAACTTCAGTGGTGACCAATCACTAATAGGCCAGTTTGTTGACGTACATATTACTGAAGCTCTACCCAACTCTTTGCGCGCAAGAATTGGTTAGCTCTGGGGGTGACTAATTCACGTTTAAAACAACGCCAAGCTACTGCATAGCAAGCACAAAAATGTCGGTCGCATAAGATAAAAATCCTATCGTCACTGTACCATCAAAAAAGCTAGTCAAGCCCCCCCATCAACGCTTGCATTTTCAACAGACATCTTGTAAAGTCCCGACGATCGTCCCGCTAGTGCTGTGGACTGAACAGGCAATTGTGCCGTCAAACAATAGGAAACTGATATGTCAAAAGAAACATTTGAACGTACCAAGCCGCACGTTAACGTAGGTACAATTGGCCACGTTGACCACGGCAAAACGACACTTACTGCAGCAATTACCAAAGTAATGGCTGAAAAAAATGGTGGTGAGTTTAAAGATTATGCCAACATCGATAACGCACCTGAAGAGCGTGCTCGTGGTATTACCATCGCGACTGCTCACGTTGAATATGAATCAGACAAACGTCATTACGCACACGTCGATTGCCCAGGCCACGCTGACTATGTTAAAAACATGATCACTGGTGCTGCTCAAATGGACGGCGCCATCCTAGTTGTAAACGCTGCTGATGGTCCAATGCCACAGACTCGTGAGCACATCCTACTTGCCCGCCAGGTTGGTGTCCCTTACATTATTGTATTCTTAAATAAAGCTGACATGGTAGACGATGAAGAACTACTTGAGCTTGTTGATATGGATGTTCGTGAACTATTAAATGAATACCAATTCCCAGGCGATGATACACCAATCATTGTTGGTTCTGCATTAAAAGCGTTAGAAGGCGATACCTCTGACATCGGCGCACCTGCGATTGAGAAACTGGTTGCAACAATGGACGAATATTTCCCAGAGCCAGAGCGTGATACTGATAAGCCATTCCTACTACCTATTGAAGATGTATTCTCAATTTCTGGTCGTGGTACTGTTGTCACTGGCCGTGTTGAGCGCGGTATTGTCAAAGTGGGTGAGGAAGTTGAAATCGTTGGTATCAAAGAAACTCAAACCACAACCGTCACTGGCGTTGAAATGTTCCGCAAACTACTTGACGAAGGTCGTGCTGGCGATAACGTTGGTGTCTTACTTCGTGGTGTTAAACGTGAAGAAGTTGAACGTGGTCAAGTCTTATGCCACAAAGGTTCAATCACTCCACACACGCAATTTGAAGCTGAAGTCTATATCTTAAGTAAAGACGAAGGTGGCCGTCATACGCCATTTTTCAAAGGCTATCGCCCTCAATTCTACTTCCGCACCACTGACGTAACTGGTGATATTCAATTACCAGAAGGCGTTGAAATGGTTATGCCTGGTGATAACATCAAGATGAATGTAACCTTGATTACCTCTATCGCCATGGAAGAAGGCTTACGTTTCGCTATCCGTGAAGGTGGCCGGACAGTCGGTGCCGGCGTTGTAGCCAAAGTGATTAAATAAATGCGATAGCATTGACAATCCTTGAAAATAAAAAACCCGCCAACTGGCGGGTTTTTTTATGTTTGGTCGGGATGACAGGATTTGAACCTGCGACCTCATGCGCCCCATGCATGTACGCTACCAAGCTGCGCCACATCCCGATGCGGGACAATTGTACTAAGAATTGTATAGTGATACCAGTCATCACATGATAAAATCATAGCTAGCCAGACTAAGGTGACAAACATGCAGCAACCAATGCCACTATCTCGTTTACGCTGGGCATGCCGACGCGGCATGCTCGAACTTGACTTATTGTTTGAGCGCTATATTAATGAAATCTACCCCAAGCTCTCACATCAGCAACAACAAAATTTTGAGCAGCTTCTGCAGCAATCAGATCAAGATCTATTTGATTGGTATATCAAACGCAGCACAACCCCACCTCCACAATTTTTAGCAATTTCACAGCAAATCCAACAACTCACGTCACCGCCCCATGCACAGCATCAAAATTGAACAACTCGGACCATTAAAAATATTCCTTATTAGCATCCACCTACTAGCTACTCTAGCTACTTTTATGCTGCCATGGGCTGTTTTAGATCAACTCATTTTATTGGCCATTATTCTAGCCAGCGTTCTCATCACCCTAAGACAAAAATACGCCATGACGATTGAACTGAATGAACATGCCATCACACACTGTAGCGATCAAAATAATAAAAGATATGACGTCACGCATATGCAGCACATAGTTGCTAATCGCTGTCTTATTACTTTACAATTAATCACCAAACAAAAACAAAAAATACAGTTGATTATTTTACCTGGCATGCTTAATCAAAATATGAAAAAACATTTTATTCGCTGGTTAAGAGGTAATCATGATGCTTAGCACATATGCCATCGCAATTATTGCCATAATCATCATTGGCATTTGGTTTTGGCAGGCAAATATGCGCGCCAAAGAAATGGCTGCTATGGAATGTAAAACACTCTGCAAAGACCACCATATCCAGCTATTGGATGATACGGTCATGTTAAAAAAAATGACCCTAAAACGTAGTGAATCTGGCGCGATTCGTCTTTGCCGACATTACCGGTTTGAATACACAATGGGAGATGATATCCGCCGTCGTGGTCTCATTGTTATTTTAGGCCATCAAATCATTGAACAGCAGGTCAACATAACCGGTATTACTCACATTGATCCACAAAGAAAAGTCATTGATCTCAAAGCATTTAGAGCTGAGAATGATGATCAATTATGAAGCAGTAACTCAATTATTTCATCTGAATGATCTCATCGTCAACTAGATTAAGATAAACTAATATCCGCTAATGCTATTAGCCTCGCAAAGAGAAAAAATACAATGGAAACCAATTTAATCAAACAACAACTCGAAGATATGCAACAACGGACCTCTGACCTCCGGGGGTATCTTTGACTACGCTCACAAGAAAGAACGCTTGGAAGAAGTCAGTCGCGAGCTGGAGTTACCCAATATCTGGGATAATCCAGACTATGCTCAGAAGCTGGGCCAGGAACGTGCACAGCTAGAAGATGTTGTGATCACAATTGACCACCTAGACCAAGGGCTTGAGGATGCAAAAGAATTTTTAAATCTTGCACAAGAGGAACAAGATGAAACCCTACTACATGACGCTTCAAATGAATTAAAAGCATTGAATCAGCAACTCGCCTCCCTTGAGTTTCAGCGCATGTTTAGCGGAGAAATGGATAGCAACAACGCATACCTTGATATCCAATCGGGATCGGGTGGTACCGAAGCACAAGATTGGGCTGAGATGCTAATGCGTATGTATTTGCGCTGGAGTGAAGCAAAAGGGTTTAAAATAGATATCATCAGCTACCATCCAGGTGAAGTCGCTGGCGTCAAAAGCACAACTATGCATGTGCAAGGTAATTACGCTTTTGGCTGGCTGCGCACTGAGACTGGCGTACACCGTTTGGTACGCAAGTCCCCTTTTGATTCTGGTAATCGTCGCCATACCTCATTTGCTTCGGTTTTTATTTCGCCTGAAATAGACGATAACATTGATATTGAAGTTAATCCCGCTGATTTACGTATTGATACTTATCGCGCATCGGGCGCTGGTGGTCAACACGTCAATAAAACAGATTCTGCCATCCGTATCACACACGAACCAACAGGTATTGTTGTACAATGCCAAAGTGATCGATCACAGCACAAGAATCGCGCACAAGCCATGAAACAGCTCAAAGCAAGACTTTATGAAATGGAAATGTTAAAACGTCAAAGTGAACAACAAGCACAAGAAGCTAGCAAATCAGACATTGG
>CBFIHN010000030.1:0-19418 GCA_965662575.1 Gammaproteobacteria bacterium | reverse complement strand
CTGACTGTCGGTCAGGCGTGCATAAGTAGCTGGTTGCTATACAACCAGGGGTGGCGGTTTCTTAATTGAATTCGCGGATGATAGGATTAGACATGATATGCATTTTCCCTGTTTCTAGATCCTCAGTATAATTCTTGTAATACTCAAGTATTTTAGAAGGACGGTAGTATTCTTGGGAAGATAGGTACGATTCTACATTGATATCCTGTGCTTCTATGAAATCAACTTTACTAATATTTTCTTTAAAATCATCTTGAGTTTTGAATATTTCAACATTAACTTGATCATTATTGAAAACCTTAGGATAAAAAACAATCTGGTATTTATGATTTTCTGGGAGAGAGTTTTCGTTGTTGAATTCGCTGTCAAGCTTTAAAATTTCAATGATAGAGTTGTTCATGAAATCTGATATTCTATTTTCCGTAACCCTTTTTCTAATGAGATAATTTTCAATTGCTGTACGCGCATAAAGTTTATTATCAGGATGGCCACCAATAAAAAAAATTTTCAGCTCACCAAGATTGGCTTCTGTATGAAAATTTTCTGGTAGATAACTATTTAAAGATTTTGTGATATTATTTAAAGATATTTCATCATCAATAAGATTATGGTTAGCTAAATGAAGGCAAAGAGGCTCTTTATCTTTGCCATAATATGCCATTACGAGTAAGCAGGTAGTCATGGAGTCAACTAACAAAGGTTCTTCCAGTTTTTGGTAGGATCCAATTTCTAATACTTTTATTTTTGACAGATTTTTATACATAAAATTCTCTTTCTATTTTGGTAACTAACGGGTCAAAAATAACTTACCGGTTAGGAGCAATTTTTGTTTAGACAAAAATCAATTATCGCGCTACGACCGTGGTAAATTTATTTTTAGAAATCCGTTCGATAGCTGCTACCAGAAGCATTGTGACTCAATCTTGCTATTATTCAACTAGCATAGTAAATGGTTATTGTCTAAAAAAATTGATCCCTATGGTGGTCGTATCTGATTCATTCGCGCGATAGAGTTCAAAATAGTATTTTGACATAAATATTCATCCTTGAGTTTCTATAGCACTAATTACTTGGCTGGATGTTTGTGCTACTTAACATTCAATTATAAATGTAACAAAATTTTTGCTGGAAAAAAACGGTGGTGTTCTAAATGTGTTGCTAGGTTTAAAATTATACAGCTTGAATTATATGGAGACAATGAATTGGCGACGTACATCAAAGTATGTTTCCTAACTTGCCAGCAAGATGATGTTAAGAAAAATGGGAAAACCCACGAAGACAAGCAGCGTTATTTATGCCAAAATAACAGCTGCAAAACAAAAACGTTTCTATTGTCTCAAGACTATACCTATCATGGCTGCAAGACAAATATTGAGAGTAAGATCATAGCTCAGACACTTAGAGGCAGCGGTATTCGTGATGTTGCCAAGACCCTAAAAATCAGCTGTGTCAAAGCCATCAGTATAATCAAGGCTAAAGCTGTGAATATTAAAAAGGCCAATTTGAATCAGATGCCCAAGAGCTCTAATGCCTTAATTCTCTGTGTTGACGCTCAATTGGATGAGCAGTGATCATTCGTTGGCAGCAAGAAAAATCAGCGCTGGTTATGGGTAGCACTATGCCAATACACGGGATTGGTATTGGCATTTACATTTGGTAAAAGTCTTATATTAGAGTTCACAGCCTCAATGTATCGACAACACCCCTGTTAATGTTTTATAACCCACCGTGGACATTGCCATCCATTAGGCGCAATGAAATAGGATTTACTATAAAATCCAAGGCATAAATCATGTTAAAAAAACAAATAGTCTTATGCCAAAAGCTTATAAAATCATTGTTGATAAGGCGACTGAGCACCCTGGCAGGCGTTATCAAAGTAGAATCGGGTTATATCGGTGGTGAAATAGACAATCCGACTTATCAGCAAGTTTGCGATGGGGTCAGTAAACATTATGAGGCAGTTAGAGTCTTATATGATAACGATCAAACTAATTATGAATCGCTAACAAAGTTATTTTTTGAATTGCATGACCCAACACAGGTAGATGGTCAGGGACCGGATATCGGAGCGCAATACCAAAGTGCTATTTTTTATCATGATGAGCAGCAAAAAATAATAGCGATGAATTTGATTGATCAGCTTAAGTGTGCAGGGTCAATACCCGCAAGCAGTGCAAAGTTACCCAATACCATCAAGCGTTGAATTGATGTGCATAAGCGTTTTCTTTTGTTTCCTGCACGCATTGTCGCAAACAATTCATATTGGTATTTGCCGTCCAGTAGAAGCGAGGCAGATTTCGCTTGGCGTATAAAAAATTCAGTTTTGCATAATCCGGCATTGTCAGCCAATAAATTCCACGTATATACTCTCGCCAACCCATAATTTGTCGGATAAATCCTTCAACAGCATTTAAAGGTGCTTTGCCCTGATAGTAGGCCTTTTCTGCTGCTTTGATACATTCTATTGGCAATAGTAAACCGCAGTTCAAATAAAAGCTGATATGAGAGTGAAACATCCAGGGTTCATTTTCCAGCATCGCATCCTGGTAAGTGCCAAATTGACTGAGGCGCTGCTCAACAAACAATTTGAGCACTTGCAATGCCTGATCGCGGGTTACTGCAAAATAAAAAGGTTATTTTCTTTTTGTGATGCTTGACATAGGTTGCTTCATCCCAGACCTCACACATCAGTATGGTATCATCTGTTTTAGTGATTGAAATGCCTCTAATGCAGTATGGCGAGATTGTTTTAAATCAACCACTGGTTTTGGATAAGTTCTACCAAGTACAATCCCTGCTTGCTCTAGAGTCGTTGCGGGTGCTTCCCAAACATTAAACAAAAACTTATTCGGTAGATTGGCAATTTCCGGCAACCATTTGCGTATATAATCACCATTCGGATCAAATTTTTGCCCTTGTGTGACCGGGTTAAAAATTCGAAAATACGGCGCGGCATCGGCACCACAACCGGCAATCCATTGCCAGCTGGCACTATTGTTTGCCAAATCAGCATCAACTAAAGTATCCCAAAACCAGCGCTCGCCATGATGCCAATGCAGGCGCAAATTCTTGACAAGATAGGAGCCAACAATCATCCGTACCCGACCGTGCATATAGCCAGTTTGCCAAAGTTCGCGCATACCCGCATCAACCACCGGCACACCGGTTTTCCCTTGCTGCCAAGCTCGCAAAAGAGTTTGATCATTCACCCACGGAAAGTCATCAAATTTTGACTGTAAGTTTTTCCTTGGTAAATCGGGATGATAATACAACTGACTATAAGAGAACTCCCGCCAGCCTAGTTCACTACAAAAATGATCAATGTGCGAGTTAGCACCTAAACTGCGAACGTTATACCAAATCTGGTTAGGAGAGATCTCACCAAAATGTAGGTGGGGAGATAATCTAGAAACGTAAGGTTTTGCAGGATGATTGCGCCCGTCTTTATAGTGAGGCAATCCCTGTTCGATAAAGTTTTGTAAACTTTGATGAGCAGCCATTTCACCGATATTCCAATGCGATGCCAATGGCTGATCCCAATGGGTATCAGGTAAAAGCGTTAGTTGTTCAATATCAAGTGAGGCGTTGTCCTTGAGATAAGTAGCAGACCGAGGTGTGATTAAGGGTTCACGTGGTGCTGCCGATTGGAGACACCCTTTACGATAAAACGGTGTAAATACTTTATAGGGCGTGCCATCCGATTTTTTAATCGACCAAGGTTCCCATAACAATGAGCCATTGGTACTCTCAGCTAGAATCCCTCGGGTCTTTAACTGTTTCTTAAGTTGCATATCGCGAATTAAACGCCATGGCTCATAGCATCGATTCCAATATATAGCGGTGACCTGATAGCGTTTAATGATGTCATTTAAAATATCGAGTGGATCGCCTCGATAAACAGATAACGCACCGCCTAAGGAATCATTGAGTGATTGTAGGGAATGATGTAACCAACAACGGCTAGCGCTACCCATCGCGTAATCACCAGCATGATCGTTATCAAGAATGTAGATAGGCAAAACCCGACCATGTCTGGCCGCTAAGCTCAGAGCAGGGTTATCAGCAAGTCGTAAATCTTGACGAAACCAATGGATAACAGTTTCTTCAGTCATGGTGCAATCTCCTGCCCATCCCATGCATAGCATTTTCCGCTATGCCTTGTTTCAAGATCTTGCAAAACTTGATACAGCTTTGCAGCTGAAAAATCAGGTGTAAATAATTTGCCTTCAGGAACATTCGCCTGAAAAGGCTTGGATAAATGACTGTCGACTGTACCGGGATGCAGGCCAACAATAATCGCTTGCCGATTAGATCTAGCTGTCTCAATAGCGGCATTTTTAATCATCATATTCAGTGCAGCCTTGGAAGCTCGATAAGCATACCATCCACCTAGACGATTATCCGAGATACTACCAACACGAGCAGATAATACAGCAAAAATAGATCGATTTTTCTTATTTAATCTGGGCAAAAAATGTTTAGCTACTAATGTCGGAAAAATAGTATTGGCTATGAATAAACGCTGAAATTTTTCTGCAGAACAGTCGCGGATGGATTTTTCTGGTCTTGTTTTAGCATCATGTAATAAGCCTGTTGTAACCATCACGTAATCCCAAGGTGCCTCTTGCGTAGCTAATGAGGCAGCCTGAGCAATAGAATCCTCATCTTGATAATCCATGATGTGATGAGTGACATTGAAAAGTACAGTGCCTGATGGCTGACGGGAAAAAACATGAATACGGGCACTGGGATACTTAGCAGATAATAAGCGTATAAAGGCAGTGCCTATAGCACCAGAGCCACCAATAACTGCAATAGTGTTAATCATGATGGAGCATTCCTAAAAGATGATTGCCAAGTTTATGACCACTGATAAAGGCTGCTTCGACTCGACCCTGAATTAACCAGTCACCACAAACTCCAATACCTGCTTCCTGATCGATGAAATACTTTACACTATGTTGTTTGTCAATATTTGCATAGCGCCAACCATGAACAACTTGATAATTTGCTAAACTAACATCATGACCGATCAAGCGGCTAGTCTGTTTGCATAGATAATCTAACACATCATCTCGATTATCATCGATGTGTTGATTTGCCCAATGATTGGTTGAATGAATCAAAAGACAAGTATGATCGTTTTTTCTGCCTGGCTTTGAATGATTAACTGAGATCCAGCTAATATCCGCATTACGGACCAGAGCAGCGTCAAAGTCCAATGCTAGGTCATACTTAAAACCTAACATCAATGAAAAGCATGATTTCATTCGTACCGACTTTATCTGTTGATAAAAAGCTAAGGATGAGGGCAACAACATGGCGGCTTGTTCGGCAGGCAAACTTGAAATAACCCAATCAAAAGCCCCGAGTAGTTGCTGCTGTTCATTATACAAAAGCCACTGGTCACTTTGCTTAGCAATATGATGTACGCGTGTGTCGCAATGCACTACTAACTCTCGACTTAACTCTTTTAGCAGTGCATTCATACCCGGCACACCGACATAGTGAGGATTGTCTTTGTCGCCCCAGAGTCGCCTTTCGGTAATGACTCCATCGGTGAATTCAACAAACCGTGCATGCCAAGGGGCAATAATATTGGCTGTAATCATTGGGTCGATTAAGCTCTTAAATTCTTCCGTGCGCACTGTAAAAAACTGTGCCCCATGATCAAAAAAATAGGGCTCCGCACGACGAGTTGACATGCGGCCACCGACACCACGAGATTTTTCAAATACAGTAATATTGGCTATATGTTTTAATTGATGAGCCACCGTTAAGCCAGATAAGCCTGCACCGATAATCGCAACATTTTTCATGGTTCGACTTTCTCTTGGCACTCCATACAACGAAAAGTGAGATTGATGCGCGGATGGCAAACCCGAGTTGCTAATGGCAAGCGATGAAGCCAGTGGTTTTGCGTGACACCTTTCATCACCAATAGACTGCCATGTTCTAATCGCTGAGTGATTATTTCTTTTGTCCGTTTATGTTTGAAGGAAAAATCACGTATCGCCCCCAGACTAAGTGAGCCAATAGTGCCATTTGGCTTTAATTCTATTTCTGCATCACTATGCCAGGCCATACCTTCATGACCATCATGGTATAAATTTAGCAGGCAAGAATTAAAGCAAGCGCCACTTTCTTGCTCAACAAAACTCTTAAGTTCTCGTAAAATTGACGACCAAGGATGGGCTTTTTTGGTCATTTTGGAATACGTGTACGAAAAAGGTTGATCTGCATACCAGGCTACTTTACGTTTGGTCGTGATCGTTTTACCACAAATGATAACTTGATCATATTGCCAAGCAATATCTTGCATTAAGACATCAAAATATTCATTGGCATTTGCTTGTGACATAATTGGCCCATAATAATGAGCTGTACCATCTTGTGGCAACAAATTATGCGGCTGTTGATCCAGCTGTTCAAAAAGATCCATAATTTAGGCGATTTTAATTATTATCTCGTTGAGCTATATGGTTTATAAATCAAAAATCATGAATTATCACTTACCTATGATGATCAGACAAGTAGATATTAACAGCAAAATGATGACTACAACAGTGTGGAGTGGCTACACTTTAAGCGCCCGGGGATAACGGCTAGTATCTTATTGCCCTGTGCAGTTCTGCTCGTCACCAGTGTAACAAAGTCTTGATGACCCTTCTTCAGTGATATTTCATCGATACCAATCAATCCTAAATCTTTGAATCGACTCCAGTCAACTTCGCTGGATATCTTCCTTTTCAGAATGCCATCTACGGCGCTATAGCCCAGCCCTTCTTTAATGGCTACATCATAAAAGTGTCAATAAAATATCGTGTTAACTCTAGACTGACATAATGACAAGGGTTGCCTGACGCTAAAGTTGCCTTGCGGTATAAAGCCTAATGCCGGCCGTTAACAAAATCAGTCCGCTTAATAACCAAGCAAGAAATTGAAAATGACTAGGAATTAGAATCATCAGCGTAAAAAAAACAAAGGCTTCAGGCCGTTCAATCAGTCCACGATCGTAAAAAAAACCTTTCTGAGTATTGTTGTTTTTGAAAATACCGACAACTAAAAAGGTTGTAACACAGAGAAAACAGGCACCTAGTAGAATGATTGATGGCCAGGCGCGAGCTAGTGGGTGCTGTGCAAATAACCCAAGAATTATTGCAAACTCAACACTGCGATCAGCAGTAATATCAAGCATAGTGCCAAAGTTAGAGCTTTGCCCAGTGAGCCTCGCTATGGTGCCATCGAGACAGTCAAAATAACCAGAAAGCAGCAACAAGGTCACGGCCAACATCGGCAGGTTAATTGCAATCAATAAGCCAGACAACACACCGCTGATTAAAGCACAGAGTGTTATTTGGTTGGGAGTTAAGTATCTAGCTAATAAACGGGCACTGTCATTAACCAATAGGCGTTGGTAAGCCGGGCGTATCCAAGTTTCTAGCAGGCTCATATAAAAAGGCCCTCCATATGACTGAGGCATGCCTAAGTTAATAAATAAATTGTCCCAGTTATGCAGGAGACTTTGTAAAGCTATCAGCTGTTACTTCCGTCCAGAGACTAGCAAACTTTCCTGTCGGTTTATCACCAAGTAATTCACCAGGTTTTACCCTGCCGTAAATGGCTTCGTAGCTTTTGACCACATCGGGACTTAAACGACGCATAATATGCTTGGGCTGAAGTTGGTCAATGCTGTCTAAACCTACTGCGCCAACTAACTCAAGAAACGCATGGACAGTATTTTCGTGATAATGGGCAACGCGGATTTTTTTCTCGTCAACAACTAAGCCATTCGCTAAGCGTTTATCTTGTGTGGCTACCCCAGTTGGGCAAGTGTTGGCATTGCATTGACGAGATTGAATGCAACCAACTGACATCATCATTGCACGGGCAGCATTGCACAGATCAGCCCCCAGTGCGATTTTGCTGAGCATATCGAAGCCAGTGGCAATCTTGCCGCTACAAATCAGTTTAATTTGCTTACGCATGCCACAGGCAATTAACGCTTGGTTAACAAAATTAAGCGCATCGTCTAGTGGCGTGCCGATGCGGTTGGTATATTCTAACGGGGCCGCACCAGTACCGCCTTCAGCGCCATCAATGGTGATAAAGTCTGGGGTGATCTGTGTTTCAATCATTGCCTTGCAAATGGCTAAAAACTCATTGGGTTGCCCCAGGCATAATTTAAAACCAATGGGTTTACCGCCAGACAGTTCGCGTAGCTTTTGCACAAAGTCAAGCAGACCCTTTGGTGTTGAAAAGGCAGAATGTGCAGGTGGTGAAATCACATCTTGATTGGTGGATACTTTACGGATGGCGGCAATCTCTGGTGTTAGCTTTTCTGCTGGAAGAATTCCACCGTGACCAGGCTTTGCCCCTTGTGAGAGTTTGATCTCAATCATTTTCACAGCATCAAGTTGTGCTTCTTTGCTAAATTCCTCTGCGGAAAAATTTCCCGCTTGGTCGCGACAGCCAAAATAGCCCGTACCGATTTGCCAAATAATATCGCCACCGCCAGCAAGGTGGTAAGGGCTTAACCCGCCCTCACCCGTATTATGGGCAAAAGCACCGATTTTAGCACCTTTATTCAGTGCTAAAATTGCATTGGAAGATAGTGCGCCAAAACTCATGGCGGAAATATTTAAGCGTGATGCTGAATAGGGTTTTGAGCACTGATCAGAGCCAATTATTATCCGCGTCTCAATGTCTTCAGCAGACTTGGGGGCCAGTGAATGTAACGCCCATTCATAGCCATTTTCAACAATATTCCTTTCCGTGCCGAAAGGAACGGTGTCACGCACATTCTTTGAGCGCTGGTAAATGATACTGCGAATTTCACGGTTATAGGGCCTTTCACTTTCATCATCCGCGACAAAATATTGCTGAATTTCAGGGCGGAAAAACTCGAGGAAAAAGCGAATGTGTCCGAGTATCGGAAAGTTTCTTAAGATGGCATGTTTCTTCTGATTTATATCATAGACTGCAATCAAAATTAGTGGGATCAAAACCAACAAAAACCAAACAACGTGCTGTAGCATCATTAAGATCAGGAAGATGGCAAGTAATACCATACCAAGGCCAAGATACCAATGTCTTCTCATGTTTGTTCCCTATTTAATGTCTATATAACTCGTGACCTGCTGCGGTGAGGTCCAGTGCGATCATCAATCGTAAGTCACGCTTGCCAAAAACTGTAGCAACACCTTGGGTTCAACTTCGAACTCCACTGGGTGTTTGCTTTTGGTGTAAACCAATAATTTGTCACCGACCTTTTCAATTTTCTGCACTTTGCGCACGCGTGTAGGTTGTGACTTTTTTTGACTTTTACGCGCATTAGCAATCACTTGGCGATAAGAGCCGCTGACCTGATTTTTACGAATCCGTTGCATTAAGTTTTTAGCTTTATCGGGGTTTTCACTTTCAAACATACGCAATTCATGCAATGTCCGGACATCTTCAATTAGACCCTCTTCAACCAGCCGCTTGAGACTGTCACTGGATTGTTGTAAGCCAAGACGAATCGATACCCAACCAGAATCTCGGCCAAGTTCTTTCGCCACTTGTGATTGGCTAAAGCCTGTTTTATCAACTAAACGTTTAATCGCATCGGATTCTTCAATGGGTGACACATCCTCGCGCTGGTCATTTTCAAGCAGTTGTAAAATCATGATATTGGCATCGTCTTCATCACGAATAATGCACGGCATCGATTTAAGCTTAGCCTGTTGCGCTGCTTGATAACGGCGTTCACCAGCAATAATGTGATATTTGCCATCAGATTTTTTGGTGGTGACAATAATTGGCTGAATAATCCCTTGTTCTTTAATGCTGGCGGCTAGGCTGTCGATATGGCGAAAGGTTTTTCGTGGTTGATTGGGGTCAGGCTTAATCATATCCAAAGCCAGCGTTTGCAGACTACCACTACTTTGTGCCTCAGCATTCACTTGCTCAAGTTTTAAGGAAAGAAGTTCATCTTTCTTTCCATCGTGCACCGGGTCATCACCAGACAGCTCACCGAAACGTTTACGACCAAAAAGAGAAATACGTTTTGACATGTCAAACCCCTTGACTTAGGAATGGCTAGTAGTGGCAGTTTTTGAAATGGTGTTATTTGCTTCGCTAGTTTGAAAGTAAGCAATAATTTCTTTTGCTAATTTGCGTGTTTGGATGTGCGGGTAGCTTTCTTTGGCATATTCACCAATGTAAAGCCCTTCCGTTTCTGCTTCAACAAACTTAACACTTTGTGGAATAGCTGTTTCAAATGCGTGACCATTTTCATCTAAAACGTTGAGCAAACTGCGGCTCATCACGGTATTTTTAGAAATACGGTTCGCTAATAAACGATACGGCCGATCTGCGGTTAAAGCCAGGTCTTTAGCTTCCATTAAGCCAGATAAATCCATGCCACTAGGGGCTGCGGGGATAACAACAAGGTCAGCCATTAATGCGGCTTTTAATGCGGCAGTTTGGAAATTGGGGGGTGTGTCAATAATCACGTAATCGAAAGTATCTTTGAGTTCGCTAATTTGCTCGCGAGCTTGTTTCTCATCAACTTGCTGTGCAATATCTTGCATCGCTTGACTTTTAATTGCCCATGACCAAGCGTCAGGTTTATCTTTATCCATATCAGCAATGACAACCGAATAGCCTTGCTCACGCAAGCCACCGGCTAAGTTAACAGAGGTAGTCGTTTTGCCTGACCCTCCTTTTTGTTGTAATAACGCAATGGTTTTTGCTTGGCTCATCCGCTGTCATCCTAAGAGGTATTAATACCCGAATTATATAGTGATATTGCCCGAGATCATAGATCTTTATCGGCTCTTGAAATCATTAAAAAAGTCTTCATCTAAAGTATGGTAAAACAGCATGTATCTCTTCTCAATTTGTTCAGCCTAAGTTGTTGAGCACAGACTGAGAAAGCTTGGAGGATAATGAGATGAATATCGATCAATTTACACACACAGTCAAAGAAGCAATTAGTGAGGCACAAACCTTAGCCATTAGCCAAGACAATAACTTCATTGAGCCCGTGCATTTGCTGCAGGCATTGCTGAATCAGCAGCAAGGGAGTACGCAGCCGCTATTATTACAGGCAGGTGTTACGATTCAGCAGTTGCAATCACAGCTACAAAAAGCACTTGCTGATTTGCCAGTGGTGCCAAATAACCAAGGGCAAGTAGGTGCTTCAAATAGCTTGGTGAAGCTATTTTCGCAAATGGAAAAATTGGCCAAAGCGCGTCATGATCAATACCTGTCTAGCGAATTATTTTTGCTTGCAGCAGCGGATGATAACGGTGTGCTGGGTAAGTTACTCAATCAAAATGGCTTAGTCAAAGCCAATTTAGAGCAGGCTATTTATCAGATGCGCGGTGGTGAACAGGTGACTGATCCCGGTGGAGAAGAAAATCGTGGTGCCTTGCAAAAATATACTATTGATTTAACGGAGCGTGCGCGTGTTGGCAAGTTAGATCCGGTGATTGGTCGAGATGATGAAATTCGCCGTACAATTCAAGTGTTGCAACGCCGCACGAAAAACAATCCAGTGTTAATCGGTGAGCCAGGTGTCGGTAAAACTGCGATTGTTGAAGGCTTGGCACAGCGGATAGTCAATAATGAAATTCCTGAAGGCCTAAAAAATAAAAAGCTTTTATCGTTGGATATGGGCGCACTGATTGCCGGTGCAAAATTCCGTGGAGAATTTGAAGAGCGTTTAAAAGCTGTTTTAAAAGATGTTGCCAAGCAGGAAGGACAGATCATCCTATTTATTGATGAAATTCACACCATGGTGGGCGCGGGTAAAACGGATGGTGCGATGGATGCCGCCAATTTATTGAAACCGGCCTTATCTCGCGGGGAGTTGCATTGTGTGGGTGCAACGACGCTGGATGAATATCGTCAATATGTGGAAAAGGATGCGGCATTGGAGCGTCGCTTCCAAAAAGTGCTGGTTGATGAGCCAACAGTTGAGGATACGATTGCAATTTTGCGTGGGTTAAAAGAGCGCTATGAAGTGCATCATGGTGTTGAGATAACGGATCCAGCGATTGTGGCCGCGGCGACCTTATCACATCGTTATGTTGCCGATCGCCAATTACCAGATAAGGCAATTGATTTGATTGATGAAGCTGCCAGTCATATACGCATGGAAATTGATTCCAAGCCGGAAGAAATGGACAAGCTCGATCGTCGTTTAATTCAGCTAAAAATAGAGCGCGAAGCGTTGAAGAAAGAAAAAGACGGTGCCTCTAAAAAACGATTATCAGATTTAAATGAACAAATTGAAAAATTGGAAAAAGACTATGCGGATTTAGAAGATATTTGGAGAGCTGAAAAAGCACAGTTGCAGGGTGCGACGCATATCAAAGAACAGCTTGAAAAAGCGCGTTTAGATCTAGAAGCTGCCCAGCGTGATAGTGATTTGGCCAAGATGTCAGAACTGCAATATGGTTTGATTCCTCAGTTGGTGCAGCAACTCAATGAGGCAAAGCAAAGCGAACAAAAACCAACACAGCTTTTACATCATGCGGTTTCTGAAGAACAAATAGCGGAAGTGGTTTCTAAGGCAACGGGGATTCCTGTATCGCGGATGATGGCAGGTGAAAAAGATAAGTTATTGCATATGGAGTCCGTTTTAGAACAACGTGTGGTTGGCCAACATGATGCTGTGGTTGCACTAGCCCATGCGATTCGTCGTTCACGATCTGGTTTGTCAGATCCGAATAAACCCATTGGTTCGTTTATGATGTTAGGCCCGACAGGCGTGGGTAAAACTGAATTAACCAAAACACTGGCGCAATTTATGTTTGATGATGAATCGGCGATGGTCCGTATCGATATGTCAGAGTTTATGGAAAAACATTCGGTTGCGCGACTAATCGGTGCGCCGCCTGGCTATGTCGGTTATGAGCAAGGTGGGTATTTAACCGAACATGTGCGTCGTAAACCCTATTGTGTCATTTTGCTCGATGAGATCGAAAAAGCGCATCCGGATGTGTTCAATATTTTATTGCAGGTCTTGGATGATGGACGTTTAACTGATGGTCAAGGTCGTACGGTAGATTTTCGTCATACAGTCGTTATGATGACCTCTAACCTGGGTTCTGACGTGATTCGTGAACAGGCGACTGCTGAATACAATCAAATGAAAGACGTTGTTATGGCCGTGGTATCACAGCATTTTCGTCCTGAGTTTTTAAACCGAATTGATGATGTCGTCGTATTTCATCCTTTGGGTCAGGCGCAAATTGGCAAAATTGCGCACATTCAACTGCAACGGTTGCAGGCACGGTTGGCTGATCGTGATCTGCGGCTTGCTATCAGTGATGATGTGGTGGAAAAACTGGCTCATGTTGGCTTTGATCCAACCTTTGGTGCACGACCGTTGAAGCGTGCCATCCAGCATTATGTTGAAAACCCTTTGGCACAAAAGCTCCTGGCGGGTCAATTTTCCCCAGGCGACACGATAGCAGTGACTGTTAGTGGTGAACAGTTTGCGTTTGCAGCGGCGCCATAATCAGTTGACCTCCCAATAGATATTGTTTACCATGCGCAGCACGCGGGAATAGCTCAGTGGTAGAGCACAACCTTGCCAAGGTTGGGGTCGCGAGTTCGAACCTCGTTTCCCGCTCCAGTTTTTGTGGCTCATTCTGCCGACAGTCTCTCCGAGGATATCATGTCTTATCCACATCTCATCAGCGTCGCACCGATGATGGATTATACTGATCGTCATTGCCGTTATTTTTTGCGTCAGATCACTCGCTGTGCGCTTTTATACACGGAAATGATTACATCTCATGCCTTGGTGCATGGTGATGCGTCGCGGTTATTAGCCTACCATCCTGATGAACACCCGGTTGCATTACAACTTGGGGGTAATGATCCAAAGGATCTAGCTTACTGTGCCAAACTGGGTCAAGACTTTGGTTATCATGAGATTAATCTTAATGTTGGCTGTCCAAGTGACCGCGTTAGTGCCGGTGCTTTTGGCCTAAGTTTGATGAAAAACCCGGCGTTAGTTGCGCGATGTATCCGTGCGATGCAAAAGGCAGTGTCAGTGCCAATCACAGTGAAAACACGTATTGGTGTCGATGATTATGATGACGATGCCTATTTAAACAGTTTTATTCGACAAATCGCTGACACAGGCTGCAAGGTGTTTATTCTGCATGCGCGCAAAGGTTGGCTAAGAGGCTTGAGCCCAAAAGAAAACCGAACAATACCCCCGCTAAATTATCAGCGGGTTTACCAGCTAAAGCAAGATTTTCCTGAGTTAACAATTATTATCAACGGTGGTATTGAAACGTTGCAACAGAGTACGCAGCATCTGGCGCAAGTTGATGGGGTTATGTTGGGACGTGCGGCATATCATAACCCTTATCTACTGCATTCAGTGGATCAGTTGTTCTATGCTCAAACAGAGGTTGTCCCAACGCGGCAGGAAATTGTAGAGCGTATGTTTCCGTATATCGAGCAACATCTCGCAATAGGTGGTAAATTGCATAGTATTACTCGGCATATGCTCGGTTTAATGCAGGGAGAGCCTGGTGCCAAAAATTGGCGTAGAAATTTAAGTACGCAGATTAACCGCCCCTGTTTAGATTTTAAGTCGTTACTAAATACCTTGGTATAAGCCCCTGTATAGGGACTATTTCAAACTGGATATTTGAAGCAACTTAAGTCGCTATCGATCAGTTTGTAACAGCCCCGATAACTCGAGATAAGATACCCTGTTGTGGCGGTGGGGTGGTCTATAAGCATTAAACCCTGCGGCGTAAGCCCAGGCTCTTTGCGGTCGTGGTATTTTTATTTTGACTGCATTTCAAACAACCGGCTTTTAGTCCGTTCAAAGGCGAAAGCCAAGCGGCTACCCTGATAGAGTTGTCTAATGGGTACGGCTGCTGAAATAATAAGTGTAATCTGGTTATCATAAAATTCATCGACTAGACTGATAAAACGTCTTGCATCGTCATCATTGTGTTGGTTCATTTGAGGTACTTGACCCAGTATAACGGTTTGATAGGTATGACATAAGGCAATGTAATCTGCCACCGATGCCGGTTTGGCACAAATGACAGAAAAATTGAACCACACCACATTGTCACTACGCATAATCACGGGGTAAATGCGTTGGTTTAGAATCATCGGATCATGGTGGATGTTCCCTATGCTAATGGTAGAAAAATGTTTTTCAAGACGCTGATGTTCGTGTTTTAGTGGGGTGTAATAATTGCCTTGTTGAAGATTCCCAACTTGCTGTAAGCGGTAATCAACGGTCTGATTTAAATTAACAACCTGTGTATTTTTTTTAATGACATCAATAGCGGGTAAAAATCGTTCTCTCAAGAGCCCTTCTGAGTAGAGCCGATCTGGTGCGCAGTTTGAGGTAGCGACTAAACAAACTCCTTGAGCAAACAAATTGCTAAATAATGTTCCAAGGATCATTGCATCGGCGATATCCTCGACAAAAAATTCATCAAAGCAGATCACTCTGGTGGTGTCTGCAATTTCCTCGGCAATGTGCTTGAGTGGATCTTTTGTGCCGCTGTGCTGTCGAAGTTGAGACTGTACTTCTAGCATAAAGCGATGAAAGTGTTGACGACGTTTTTGTTCAAAAGGTAAGGCGGCAAAAAAACAGTCCATCAGTACCGTTTTGCCACGACCAACCTCACCCCATAGGTACAAACCCTTGACTGCTTTAGTTGGGCTTTTCAATGAGCGCCAAAAATTTTGTCGAGTGGGTTGTTGTGTGAGCAACTGTTTTTGTAGTTCACCCAGTAATGCCAAGACCTCTTGTTGCTTGTCATCATGATTGAAACCGTGTTCGTGAGCCCGTTTTTGATAAATCTCAAGCGGTGTCATGGTAATCGTGCCTGGTAAAGCGGAATTAGGGCGTCACGCAGGTGAATGAGTTGGCCATGTAAGAAATGACTGACACCTTGCATCTTGAGTAAATGGTAGCTTGATTGATGGTCAGCTAGCCAGTGTAGCGTGATTTTAGCATCGACAACCTCATCAGCATCTGGCACAACAACAGTCCATGGTACCGTTGGTGCCACGAGTGGTGAGAAATCCATGCTTTCAATTGCCGGCGCAATCGTTATCAACTGCTGTGCGCCAATTTGCTCACAAGCGTTGTAAGCAACAAAGCAACCAAAAGAAAAGCCCCCTAACCAAATTTGGTGGCTCGGATAGTGTTTGCGCACCCAATCAACAACGGCCAAAAGATCCTCAGTTTCACCCAGGCCACCACCATAAGAGCCTGTACTTTGACCGACGCCACGATAATTAAAACGGACTGCATGAACACCTAGGCGCGCAAACATCCGAGACATGGTGGTCACCACTTTATTATTCATCGTCCCTTGTTGTAATGGATGTGGGTGGCACATAATGAAACTAACCGGGAACATCGTGTTTTGTGTTGTTTCAACAACGATGTCAAGTTGACCGGCAGGACCTGATATTAGCATGGCATCTATTCTACATAATTCAATAGAGCTCGATTGTATACCTAAAACACACAAAACTCCTGTACAATGCGCTAAAAAATGGTCATACCAACCGAATGAAATTAGTCACAGCGATAATTAAACCGTTCAAATGCGACGATGTGCGCGAAGCATTACTTGATATTGGTGTTTCAGGCATGACCTTAACCGAGGTTAAAGGAATTGGACGGCAAAAAGGGCATACAGAATTGTATCGTGGCGCTGAATATGCCGTTGATTTTTTGCCTAAAATTAAGTTAGAAATCGCAGTGACTGATGATTTACTTGATGCTGTTGTTGATGCCATACTCAAGACTGCTCATACCGGGCGTATTGGTGATGGTAAGATTTTTGTCAGCGCTTTGGATCAAGCCATTCGTGTGCGAACCAAAGAAACAGGGTCATCAGCGATCTAATCTGATTTGCTGCCTGCCGAGGTGTTTGATAAAAATTGATTCGCTATATGGACAATTAGCTGCTATAGTTGGTGAAAATATAAACAAATACAAGAGGGAGTTGGCTTATGATTAATGCGTCATTTTTTGATGATCTGGCCAAAAAAATAAATAGTATCATTCCCCCCGCCTTACAAGATATTCGTGGGGAAACCGAAAAAAATATCAAATCCGCATTACAGACCGGTTTTTCAAAACTGGATTTGGTCACGCGTGAAGAATTTGATAAACAATCTGAGCTATTATCCAAAGCACGGATCAAACTGGAAGCCCTAGAAAAACGACTTGATAAGTAAACCAGCTTGCAACAGACCCTTGTCGGTTGCAAGGTCGGCATGAGGGAAGCGGCCAAAGGTAAGCGACACCGTCGCAGGCAGTCAACAGCCAGGGGTCGATGCCCTGGGTTCTAGGGTAATTAAACAATCATAGCGAGCCATTGAGAGAACAAGGATGTCATTAGCCATTATTCATAGTCGAGCCTGTTGTGGTGTTAATGCGCCTTACGTCAGTGTTGAGGTTCATTTATCGCGAGGGTTGCCAAAATTTTCAATTGTTGGTTTACCAGAAACTGCAGTCAAAGAGAGTAAAGACCGTGTTCGCAGTGCTTTGATCAATAGCCAGTTTGATTTCCCAGCGAGAAATATAACGGTTAACCTAGCACCTGCAGATTTACCCAAAGAAGGTGGACGTTTTGATTTACCGATTGCGTTGGGTATTTTAGCGGCAACAAATCAAATTCCCAAAAATAGTCTCGCAGATTATGAGTTTAGTGGTGAGCTGGCACTCAGTGGCCACTTACGTCGGATCACCGGGGCATTATCGATTGCCAAAGCAGCACAACAAGCACAACGTCAGTTGCTGTTACCACAAGCTAATGCTGAGGAAGCATCACTGATT
This sequence comes from Gammaproteobacteria bacterium, assembly GCA_965662575.1. Taxonomy (GTDB): domain Bacteria; phylum Pseudomonadota; class Gammaproteobacteria; order Francisellales; family CACEW01; genus CBFIHN01. The sequence continues at coordinate 1,576 of CBFIHN010000030.1, read as the reverse complement.
GACGACTTAACACTCTATGCGGCACAAGACCTCTTGTCAGTCTGTGCACATCTTTGTCATAAAACGCCATTACCGAAATATATCCATACGGGGCAATCCAATTCTGATGTCGGTGGTATAGACTTACTCGATGTCAAAGGTCAACCACAGGCGAGAAGAGCCTTAGAAATTGCTGCAGCTGGGGGTCATAATATTTTATTTTGTGGACCACCTGGCACAGGCAAAACGATGTTAGCCAGTCGATTACCGAGTATTTTACCTGCGATGACGAAAGGGGAAGTAATTGATGTCGCTGTTTTATATTCCTTGCTACGGCGACATCATCACTATCATTTAGGTCAGCGACCCTTTTGTCACCCTCATCACACCGCTTCAGCGGTGGCAATGGCCGGTGGCGGTAGCCCGCCACAACCAGGAGAAATCTCTCTCGCACATCGGGGCGTTTTGTTCTTGGATGAGTTGCCAGAATTTGATCGTCGGGTTTTAGAGGTTTTGCGTGAACCGCTGGAATCAAAGACAGTGAGTATTTCGCGAGCAAATTATCATGTTGTCTTCCCTGCAGATTTTCAGTTAGTTGCGGCAATGAACCCTTGCCCATGTGGTTACTATGGCTCAAAAATACGAGAGTGTGTTTGTACAGCAACGCAGCGCCAGCGTTATCGGCATAAAGTCTCTGGGCCATTATTGGATCGCATTGATTTGCATGTTGCCGTTGCTGCTTTACCGAAAGGTGCTTTGCATCAATCAAAACCTGAGGAAAGTTCAAAAACCGTCAGAGCACGGGTTGTGCAAGCACGCCAACGACAATACCAACGGCAAGGGCAGCTGAATAACTATCTCCCGGGTCGAGATCTACAGCAATATGCTCAGCTCTCTTCTTCACAGCAAGACTTCCTTGATCAGGTCATGGACAAGCTGCAATTATCTGCACGGGCTTACCAGCGTATTATTCGTCTGTCACGGACCATTGCTGATTTACAAGGCGCATCAGCGATTTCACCATTACACTTGAGTGAAGCAGTGGGTTATCGGTGGTGACTGGTTTTTTGCTCTAACGTTATTGTTGCGTGAAAAGCAATGGTCTAGAATGATAGGTGTGCTCAATCAACATCCCTCATGCGCCCTGGGATATCTGTAGAATCATCTTCATCAAACATTCTAAGCAAACCATAATCTACTCGGTATGCTTCCATACCATATCGCCCAGCTCGGGCTGGGCGTCCTGTGATTTGTGGCTCTACTTCATCGTTGAGCCACAGCCTTACTCTCATACGAATCCTTTTAGAAAAAGTCGCCTTTGCGCTGCCTTGTGACTCCGATGTCATATCTTTGACAGGTACACCAAACTGTCGCTCCAATTTTTCTGGAGTAAGGTCCCCTGAAAGTGAGGGACGGATAGGTTTTGGGTTGGGTTCTGGTTCAGGTTCTGCTCCGGGCTCTTCTCCAAAATAGCCACTTATGGGCCCATAAGAACCAGGTCCACCCTCAGGCTCAGGAAGATCCCCACTTGGCGCGGCACCGCCAGATGGGGCTGCACCACCTGTTTGCGGCTCAGGGTTAGGGTCTTCTTCCCCAC
>CBFIHN010000029.1:0-19854 GCA_965662575.1 Gammaproteobacteria bacterium | reverse complement strand
TATGTTCTGTAATATCTATGGGCTTAAAGTCAGGATTCTCTGGTAGTAGCTGTGTTTTAGTGGCTGTCTTAAGTAAATGCTTGACCGTTAACTCACCATCAACTGCAGCAATAACCACCCTGCCGCTTTTAGGCTCAATTGTTTTATCAACGACCATCAGATCACCCGAGTTAATTCCCGCATTAATCATAGACTCACCGGTCGCTTTAACCATAAAGGTGTCTTTAGGGTTATGTACTAGCAAATCATTTAAGTTAATCATTTCATCAATCGTATCATCTGCTGTTGTGGGTATACCTGCAGCTACCTTTGAATCAAACAGTGGCAATTCAATGACATTGTCAGTAACACTGACTTCATTACGAATGAGCGCATACACTTCATCTAATCGTGATAGTGGTATTCGAATAGGTTTAGTCACTTCTTTATAAGTCCCTGTACCTTTTGGTCTGCCTGCATTTTTGCGATATCCGCCGTGCATTTTCTCATTCATCTTGATTAATGTACGTTATTCACGATAGACTATTTGCCTATCCCTGTCAACACTGTTTTAAGCTTTTTGACCTATCATTAAAAATGCTTAAAATATGACGACCTGATGACGAGAGTTGCGTTGAAAGACACACCAAACAGCCAAAGAAAAATCGGTATGGTTCAAATCTACTGAACACTTTGGGTGTTGAAAAATCCTCTGTATGCCTTTATTTGTAATAAATACAACGATTTTTAGTTTTCTAAAATTGTTCTAAAATACCCTGCTTTTGAACCATACCATAATTTCATTCTCTTTCTTCAATAGCATGACTAGAGCCACCAATTGGCTCATCAAAAATGTGATTATACACTTCTTTAGTCATCGTAGCTTTGCTTGAAATCATGAATTCCTCAACCAAAATTTGAGCTTTAATCTCAGTGTCGGTATTCGTTTCCTTTTTTTGGTAATGCAAACTGCCGCTGATATGCACTTGCGATCCTTTCATCAATAGCTTATTTGCACGCTCAGCATTGCTACCAAAGAAGACACATTGATGCAGCTCTTTAAAATATTTGCGTTTCCCCTGATCATTTGGCATGCCCCAGTGCTCGGTATAAACCGGTAAGAACAACAACTTGCTGTTTTTGCCATAGGTTTTAATTTCTGTATCCGCACCACAAAAGCCAATGAGTCGAACACTATTTGTTAGTGGCATCAGAATTCCTCTTAGGTTTGACTTGAGCAAAATTAGGCTTGCCTTTTAAATCAAAAAAAGTTTGTTTGCAGGTGGGGTAATGGTTGCAACCCCACCAATAGGACTTCTTCCCTTTACGCCTGACAAGTTTCCCTTGGCTACAGGCTGGGCAGTCAATATCTGAAGTCTCAGGCTGTGCTTTGACAATAGGTTTCCCTACACTATCTACCATCATCCCATTGCAATCAGGGTATTCTGTACAACTCCAAAAGAAACCATGCTTACCTTTTCTTCGAGCTAGTGGTGACTGGCATTTAGGGCATGGGTAAACTGGGCTATTATCAACCCTATTGGGTTTTGATCGGTGTAACTCTTCTAAGTCTTCTAGCATAAAATCCAAAATATCTTCTTGATCCAACAGGAAATCATGTAGCTGCTCATCGCCGGTGGCGATATCATCTAATGTTTGCTCCCAAAGGGCTGTTGTTCCAGGATTGGTCATATTAACTGGCAAAATCTTGATTAAACTTCGGCCTTTTCTAGTAGAGATAAGCTGCTTTTTGTTGCGATTAATGTAATCACGAGCTAATAGCTTTTCAATAATGTCTGCCCGTGTAGCCTCGGTACCAATACCAGAAGTTTCTTTGAGGGTTTTCTTTAATTCAGGATTATCGACAAACTTAGCTACATTTTTCATTGCAGCAATTAGAGTACCTTCCGTAAACCTGGCCGGTGGCTTTGTTTTCTTTGATAAGGTTTGCGTGTCAATAGATTGAGCAGGATCTCCTACGCTTAATTTTGGGATAGAAAATTGCTCAGCTTCGTCGTTTTCCTCTTTATCCTCTAAGGCTGGATTAATCGCCTGTTTCCATCCAGGCGCTTGTGGTGTATTGCATTTAGAAGCAAAAACCTCTTGTTCGCATTCCACCACCACACTACGCTGCATATAAGTATAATCGCCCATAAACTGAGCGAGATAGTAGCGGCAAATTAAATCATAGACTTTGCGCTGTTCGGTATTCATCCCCTTAACATTGACCTGGCTATTTGAGGTTGGAATAATGCCATGGTGAGCCGTTACCTTCTTATCATTCCAGACAGGCGACTTAAACGATAAATCACAAAATTTCTCAAGATCAGCAAGGCTTGGGTTTGACTCAAATATAGCTTTAACCACTGTTTGTGACTCAGCAAGCTGATCCAGTGGCAAATACCCTGTGTCAGTTCTAGGGTAGGAGGTTGCCTTAAATTCTTCATATAAAGATTGAGCAATTTTAAGCGTCTCTTTTGCACCAAATCCAAACTTACTGTTGCACAACTTTTGTAAGCTAGATAACGAAAAACAAACAGGGGCAGAAGTCTTTCTCTTCTTTTCTTCAAACTTAGTCACGTGCCCTGTTTTACCTTCGATGGTTTTTATGACGTGCTCAATAATTTCTTTTTTTAAACAGCGCCCATCCAAATCGGTTAGCTCATCAGACGGCTCCCACCATGTCCAAAACTCCCCAGCATCTGATTTAAACTGAACCTTGAGCTCAAAGTAATCTTTGGTTTTAAAGTTTTCGATTTCATCATCACGCTGAACCACTAGGTTTAAAGCTGGCGTTTGGACTCGACCAACTGATAAAACACCTTGCCCTCTTTGACCAAAAAGAGCACTGGTGGCCATAGTCATATTCATTCCAATCATCCAGTCTGCCCTTTGGCGACCTAAGCCAGCTTGATATAAAGGATATGTAGATGAACCAGGTCTAATATCAGCCAGTGCTTTTTTAATTGAACTATCATCGAGTGCCGATAACCATAATCGCTCAATTTCGCCTGTGTAATTACAAAATTCTAAGACTTCTCGACCAATAACATCACCCTCTCGATCGGCATCCGTTGCCACAATCACTTTGTCGGTCGTCTTTAAAAGCGTTTTGATCACCCTTAACTGTTTTTTAGTTTTAGGGTTTGGCAACATGCGCCAAGTTTTAGGGACAATGGGCAAGACGGACATTCGCCAAGGCTGTAAATCTTCGCAATAATCATTCGGTGGCGCCAAACTGAGCAAATGCCCCAAACACCAGGTCACTTGAGTGTCACCACCTTGAATATACCCATCTTGGTAGTCTCCGACACCCAAAACCTTAGCTATATCACGTGCTTGTGAAGGTTTTTCGCAAATATAGAGTGTGTTCATATTTTATGTTCCTTTTAAATTAGAGTGATATTTAAGCATTTTGCATCAGGGTGTGAGTTCCTTAGCTAAGCTGTTGTTTATCTCCTTGAATTGTTTTCGATTAATATAAGGCAGCACTCCCGATTGAACTGCTAGACTCAGGTCATTTTTTTCCTGGTCGGAAAAAGAAGTTAAATTGCGCACCTCAGACGGGATTCTATAAATCAACTTGGCCATCAGTTTAAGCAGGCGCTTTTTAAAGTACAGGCGTTTTCTAAACACCAACTGTCGATTTGTAAAAACGCCTAAGTTAAGACAGGTTTCCAACAAAGACATGATCTCGTCAAACCCTCGAATTACTTGAAAAACCTGGGCATGCAAGCGGTTATTGACTGGAAACCGATAAGCAAAGCCATTTTCTACTGATAAACCGCCTGCTAAATTTTTTAATTTAGCTTTTATTAACCTCTTTAATCGTTTGGATTCAGGCTCTATTACCCCTAATATTGACTGACACTCTCGATGCCATTTGAATAGCGTTAGCATGGCGTCTAAATTTCCAGATTTTGCGTCACTGTAAACCCGATCTATGGCTATCATATTTGAGCGGATACGATTTTTGTTTGCATTGTTTGTTAGCGACAATACCCAAGCTGTTTCTTTATGGGTCGCTTTAAAAAAAATAAACTGCTTCATGATGCTCTCCTGGTGACTTTTTTATCCAGCTTTAAATTGCCTTCTATGGGGATCTCAATTTTGATTGAAAAAAACTGCCTTCCCTCTTCACCTTCTATTTCAAAACACGCTTTAGACATTAGTTTGGCTGATACCAATTGATCTTTGGCTGACTCTAAAGAGCTTTGTAGTACACGTAGCCCAAACTCTTTTACTAAGTTTTCAGAAACCAGCAAACCCGTGTCAGAACTATCAGGATCAAAATACAACTCACCCGATTCATTAATCTTGTGGCGGCTAAGTTTCCGCGCTATCCATTTTTCAAATTTCCTTGCAGAAGCATTGCCTTTATTTTGTTTAACGGGCATAGGCTGGCTATCATTTTCAATCGTTGGCTCAGAAGTTTTTTGCGTTTTTACTGCATCTGTTTTATTAACCTCAGCGCCAGCCTCACTATTTTTAGTTTTTTCCGGTTTGTTTTTAATGCTTTTTTCAGGCGTTTTTTTAACTACTTCACTTGGCAAAACACCATTACACAGCTCAAGCATGGCTGCCTTTATATCTGCATTAATCTCTAACGCTTCCAAGCCACCAAAAAGCAAGCACTTAAGCTCAAACACTCGCCAAGACTCTGCCCCTAAAAATTCACTCATTCTCCCGGGAATGCGCTTTAATAATATCCAAGGATCGATATCTTGATGCACGATCTGGCTGGCCTTGGCTTTCGCTAAAACATCTGCAAATAAGATTCGATAAAAGGCAAAGCACAGTAAGGCATTTTTATAGGATCGCTTGCTAATGTCATTGCTAGTAAAACTGTTATCAGCCTTTAACGATTTAAGCAGCTTTAAAACCTGCTCAAACTTTTGATCAAACAAGGTGCCTTGATCTAACTTAACTTGTGTTAGAACATCATGAAGTAACTCTAAGCTCACCATTAGAATCTCTTGCATGAGGGTTAACTGGGCGGTTGGTGTATGCTTTTTGAGTAAATACACCTGCTGTTCGGTTAGGGATTTGGCTGTAAAAAGGGGTTCTTCAGGCAGTTTTTGATCTTTGCCTTTTAATAATCCCCAAAAATAAAGCGCGCTAGGTAGAAGTAAAATACCAATGGTGCTGCTAACGAATCCGTAGGCCTGATAGAGATTAAAAATGGCCTCATGAAACCAAATCAGCACAACAACGTAGATCAGATTGATGCACGCGACTTTGTGTTCGCTTAATGCCGTTTTGACTAAGGTATTAAAGCTAGCCATGGTGATTGGCCGCCTCTATGGTCTTTTGCAAGTTTTGATAAGATTGCTCGCCTTTTAAAACCGCAGATACTTTGGGATTGTTTGAGGGATAAATAATAAATAGCGGTGTTCCGGTTTTCTCGGCCTTAAGAAACGCTAAGCCTTCTTCTAATTGCCCCTCAACTACCTTACTGTGCATACCTTGAATAAACTTAGGGCTCGTTAAATGCAATTGCTTTAGCACCTTATCAACCCCAGCTTTATCTAGTTGTGGTTCTGACATCACAATGGAGGTGAATTGCTGAAATTTGCCAGGGTACTGCATGGCTGATACAGCAGCGGCTGCTTCATAAAGAGAGGTTTTGTTTAAAATAGCTGTTGGCATGAATCTGACTTTAAGATCTGGGTTTTGTGCCATTAGCTTTTCAACGACAGGGTACATTTTATGGCAATGCATACACTGATAGTCATAGACTTCTACCATCGTAACCGAACCGTTGGGATTACCAACGACAATAGCCGCCAGTGCTGGCAAGCTAAGTACCAAGGAAGAAACTAATAAAATTATCCGCAACATAAATTCACCTCACTTAAAATGGACTCAAAACTCTTAGGGGCGCTGCCATCGTTTTTAGGTAATGGGATACGCACCTTGTACAACTCACCGCCATTGGTCAGCACAAACGACTGGCCCTTGGGCAGAGAAAACAAATCATTGACCTCAACGATCGAGGTTTTTTCCTCTGAAATGGCATCGGTGTTGTAAGTGGTAAACAGTTCGCCATCTTTATCATCGGCTCGATCATTAGACATGGTGGATGGCACACTCGATCGTGCTCTGACTTGTTCTAAACATTTGGTAAAGGTTGCGGCTGTATCTTCATTACTGACCCGAAGCATTGTCATCGTCCCAAAATTCCCCAGCAACATCTTTTGTTTATCTTGGTTATTACCAAAGGCGGCACCCAAATCATTAACGGTTTGTGTATAGGCCGATACCTTAATACCTGCGCCACCGGCTTTATTGAGTAGGTTGATAAATTCATCGCGCACGATGTTAGAAAACTCATCGCAATGCAGACAAAGTGACGCATGACCATCGGCCCCTGATTCACTGTAAAGCCGCCCGCAAAGGGAGACCAAATCAGCGATCACCGCTTGGCCAACGGCCTCGGCCATTTCACGATTGGTTAAAGAATCTAGGCCAATGTAGACAATTTGCTTGCGTTTAATAATATCCTCAAGCTCTATCGAGGGCAGACCAAAACCATTATCCCAGGAGAAAATCGATTGCGCCTGAGTCTGATTGATCTTATCCAGTACGGGTCCAACGCTAGCCGTGATTTTATCGTAATAGGTTTTGTCCATACTGGCGGCGCTATAAAGCGGCACCACAACGCCATCCATCAAGGATTTAATACCGCCTGTATTTTCATCAGTGGCTTTTTCTTCAATGTAATCTGTCAAATAGCGCTTAATCGCAAAGGAGCGTTTTACGGGTGGTAAAGGGTTACCCTCTTTATCAATGCGGCTGTTGTAGTCATCTAGGATTTCTTGCACCTTGATTACATAGTCTGGTTCAAGCTTAGGGAATACCTGATCGACATACTTAAGCAACAAAACCTCTGGGCGATTGATATAAAAAGAGATGCTTTTGTAATTAATCACCTCACCCAGCTCATGCAAACACCGTGCGGTGATATTCACGTACTTCCAGGCAAAGTCCTTAAACTGCTGGCCTTCTCCAGAGGCAGCAATCGCACTAACCACGCGACTAGCCACTTCTGAGACATTACTGTAAGAAGACAAAGGATTATATTTGGCTGACAAATCAGAAAACCCACAGTGAGACATGATTAAATCATCTAAGCGCCCTGCGGCTTTAGCTGCTAAGTAAACATCCTGCATTAACTCTAAATCCCCCTTAGGATCTAAAATTAAAACCGCCTCACCATTTCGAATATCTTGATTAAGCTTAATCGACATATAGCGCGTCTTACCCACGCGCGTCATCCCAAAAATCACCTCATGGCTACTGCGATTAGCTTGATTAATATAAACGGGCGCTTCTTTATCGCTGCCCACCCCATGAATCCAAGGCTTACCACCAATATCTGGTATGGATTTAAAAGGCAGCAAAGATGCCGTGGTTAATTTGGCGCAAAATCCTTTTGGCTTGGATTTGGCTTGTGCTTGAATATATTGGTATAGCCTCCCTTTTTGTATAAACCCAGCGTTTTCGATTAACGTTAATAAATGCAAGCGTTGGCGATGAATCGGCAACCACTTAAAGCCTCGACCAACATAAAGGTGTTTTTTAGACAAAGGGACATCCAGAGTACCCATACTGAACGGTTTTAAAGTCAATAAGCGCTTTTTAAAGCGATAAACCTTTAAGCCTTGCCAACCACGCACCACACCCAGCAATAAAAAAGGCGCAGCCACCACAGGACTCATCGCAACATCCAAAGCGAGCGCCTCATGATGCGTTAAACAAATCGCACCAAAACCTAAAGCAACCGCTGATACCCAAAGCTCATGCGGGGCGCGGTATAAGTTTTCAAAAGCGTAGCGACTACTCATGATCAATCCTCAATACCAATGCATCAAAAGATCGATCACCAAGACAAAGGCAATTAACCACCAGCGAAAGCGCTTGGCTTTGGCAACGGCTGCTGATCTTTGGCCGGCATCGAGCTTTCCTGGATGCGCCTGATCAAAGCGCGCAAAATCTTGATCAACTTTTTTGCCCCATAACACCCAAATTGCGCCTATAATGGCTATGTGCCATAATAGAAAGGTGAATTTGTGCGCCTTGATAAAGTGATTCAAATCAAACACAACTCGGTTAAAGCCATTGATCTGACTCACACTCATCAAGGTCATTAAAAATAAAACTAGCAATAACAGTAGGATCGAAATTAGCATCCACTTGTGACGGCTTAGGTAATTGAATAATTTTTTCATTAGGAGGTCTCCGCTATGAATACTAAAAAATCAGGTTGGGGTGCTTTTTTTGAAAAAGCGGTGCCTTTGTTATTTAAAATGTTTGTTGCTGGAGCAATTGGAGTGGCTGAACATGAGCGTGCAAAGAAACACGCTATGCATAGAGCACGCTCTAATGGACGAAGGCCTATTATGGTTGAACCGAAAAAAGGAGACTTCGATGCTGTTAAGCGTGGTTGGTAATCCATTATTATTTGCCTCTATTTTGGTATAAACTTTATTAAGTTTCTTGCGAAAGCTTGTCCAGATCCGGCACTATTGTTTTCAAATGCACTGCTCAAAGAATTACCAATCCCAATCCCCGCAATAGACATCAAAGCCAGGTAAAGCATCGGTCCATAGAAGTAGAGCTTGGTAAATAAGTTGTACATCACGGGGCTATCGCCCATCGCATAAACCCCGGCACTTTGACTGGCGTGCAAGGAAGTTTCTAGATAGTGGATAAAGCGCTCAATAAAGGTCATAAAGAATAAGCTACCCACTAAAAAGTAGTAAGTAAAAATCACACTGATCCCTCGCCCTGTGATCATGCCAAAGCAGATTATGAGTGGGCCAAGCATCAACGCGAATGACAGTAAAACCGCTTGAAGTATCGGTATCTCTTGCGCAATTTCTTCCCGATCAATGGCCCCAAAGGCTGCGCTAACGCCCTGACCAACACCAGCAAAAGTATTCTTTACGCCCGACCACACCATGTCTGAACCGCCCGATAGTGGCCCATCTTCTTCATTGGAATAACTCATCCACCCCGTATAGTTACGCCCAAACCCAGAGTTTGCGCCAACGTCATAGAGCATATCTCGTGAAATCACATCATCCGAGGTGACTTGCGAGCCCAAATGAACAAAGCGTTTAGCTGAAGCCAACCAAGAATCCACTCTGGTGCCAAGGGACTCTTGCCCTAAATGCGGATTGTTGGGGCTGTGCTGTTCAGCCAGTAACACCAATTGATGTTGAAGTCCGTGATCAGGATCGCTCCACCATTCTTGGCAGGTGGGGTAACCCCATTTGGTCTTTGGCACGCCGTGTTTTTCGTTAAAGGCTGCGTATTGACCTGGATACTCATCATAAGAGAAGCCACTCACCGGTGCCGATGGATAAAGATTGTTGTAATAGAGGGTTTGCATCACATGTGAGCCAATCCACGATAAATCAGTTTGCCCACCGTAACTATCCATCGTTGCTTCATAGGTGCTAGGATCAGGGTCTTTGCTATCAAACATCGCCTTAGCTGTTGCAAAGCACTCGTTTTGAAAACGCTGCACTTGAGTTGCCACCTGTGGTGTTAATCTTGTTGTGTCAATGGTGCTTTTGATTTCCTGAACATCGGTTTTGCAAGGGAGCGACGTGATCATGGCATTGGTAAAACCTGACATGCCACCTAACACCAAATACATCATAATCGGCAGACTTAAGCTCTCATAATGCAGATTGCTAAACGCATCATCATAAGTGGTACCCGTATCCCCGAAAGTCGACTTGGTCGCATTTGGCATACAAACCGGTTTGTAGCTAATCGCAGTGATATCAAGCTTATGGGTGGGAGCCACAAACAACATCACCGTAAACACCCACATCAAAAAATGAATGCCAACGCGCTTAAGTGAAGTTGCTGCGCCATTTTCAATTTCAGACTCATAGGGTGTCGTTACATTTTGAAATAACAGCGTTAATAGCGGTAAAAAAATAATCCCGGTGCTCGCTAAAATATTGAACATCGAATCAAACATTTTGACACCCATCACCGTGCTATAAATCTCTAAGGGGCCATTGACCATCATAGGGTGCTACTCCGTGTATTCTTGGCGTCCTTATAAACCGCACCCTTTGTCATCGGTGGTGCTTGCTCTGTATTGTGTTCAGCCACAGCACTCGCTTCTCTGTTTTGCTGAGTTCCCATAATCGTCTCAGCCGTGTTGGTCATCAGGGCCCGTCTGACCTGAAACTGAAAGAGAATATTTTTAATATCAGTATTAAGCTGATTGATCGCATGATTCACGGCGGTCGTCGCCGGTTTTAAGTTATGCACGGGTTTTGTTTGAGAGCCCGCAATTAAAATGCGGCGCATTAACAGGGCTTCATCCACGGTATTTTGCAAAGCAACATCCTGACTCCATTTAGAGACCGCTAAGGCTTGGTCTTGTTTATTATGAAGCTTAATGCCGTTGATCAAATCAGGTGTTGCCATTAACTCGTTGGAGCTAATCGATTGCAATTGCTCTGCACTGGGTGCGCTGTTTGAGCTTAAAATATCGTTGAGGTTGCTGGCGATGGTTTTAGCACACGTTAAGTTGTTACTGGCATAGTTTGGACAGGTTTGTACCAACGTCATGAGACCAATACCTCGATCGGTCTGATCGGCATTCGCTTGTGAGGAAATGGTGATATCCCCTAACACCAACCTTGCCCAATTACCGGCATCATCGGCTGTTTTCCAATAACGGGATAAACCTGTGCCACTGCTTGCCTGTGTCATTTTATCATCCAATGGCAAGCTTGGATCGACCATGCTGTTGTATCCGGCAACCACCACATCATAAATCACTTTAATCGGTACCTGATTGCCGTTGGTGCCACCGGAGTTTTGACCCTTATGCACCCAAGGAATCCCATATTTGGCCGGGTCTTGTGTGTTACCTTTTTTAACCTGGTTAATATCCACATCTTGACCTTGCTGCGCGCGTTTGGCCTCAGAGAGCCAACCTTGAGAGTCAGACACACTAAACCAGTCCTGGTAAGGGGATTTACCGTTTTTAATTTGACCCAAGGCATCTTGGCAAGACTTGGTCGATAAATGAAAGGTGTCGCTTGCATCGGTCATGGTGTTTTGCAATAAGTTATATAAGTCTTTATTGGACTTTGAGAGCAAATACATGGGCATTGAACCCACCGCAGAGGTGGCAGAGCCAATAATACTGCTGGAGATACCCTGCAAGGACCCGGCGATATTATTAAGCGTATTGCCAATAGAGATCGACGGGTTAAAGCCATCGCAGGTAAAACCTAAGTCACTGTTCACATCACCACCTAAAGTAATATCCTGCTGATCGGTGACAGGTGGCATACTGACATCAGAGCCACCGCCCATCTTGTAATAATAACCAGAATTGGAAGCCACCATATCCATAGCAAACCCGCTTTGTGTCAGCGCTGATGCCATGAGTAGGGAGCTAAGTAGTCGTTTTTGCATCGATGCTTCCTTTATCGCTTTTGTGTGGGTGAGACGTGCACCGTTTGATATAACAATTTGCCACCAGGGCTTTGCACACAGCCTTTGTAATGACGCCAAAGGACAAATACGTAATTGCCATGACCCTCCTTTTCATCCTCATGACCAATCGGTTTTACCGAGCGTAAATCACTTTCCCCGGGGTGAATGTGTCGATCGTTTGGGTAGACTTCTTCCCAAATCTCATGATCGTCATTTTGCTCTTCGAGTACGTTTGCTACGGCACAACCATCCCCACAAGAGTCTTCTGTCGAGTGAACCACATGCAAGGTGTTGTTATTGGTGACGATATCCGCAGCATGTAAGCCAATCACCACCGAGGCCTTGTAATCATTGTTGTTGTCCACACTCATATCCCGTGGAAACTCATAAGCCCAATGGTTGACAAAGCTACTGCCAACATAATGACCCACAGGGCTCCAGGTATAGGGTTCAAGATCTTCTGCAAACCCCATCCGTCCAGGCACCGAGTCCAATCCTGATTGGTAGTACGGCATAAAGGCTTTGGTGTCGGGGCGTAAAATAAAAAACGGAAAGTGCATCAAGTTCATCGGAGCACCAATCACATCCGCACTTTTAGTGATCACAGAATCATTGTGATCCTCACCGTGAATTGAGGTGTTATGACCGTTAGTTAGCTCATCACCTGTTGCCTCTTCAATCAGTTGATTGCCTGATGATTGCGCTGCTTTATCAAAACTTTTATTCGCTTCCGTCCACGGGTTATCGCCAGGCTCGTTATACACACTGACCACCATATCTGGCAGGTAATGCGTTAACTCTGGCGTCATCGTGATATAAGGAGCACCAAGCCATCCGTGGTGTAACCAGACACAAAGACCAATCGGACGCCAATGCAGATAACTCAAATAGTGCTTGGCGACAGCTAAGCTTATCTTAAATGAGTTAATAGAACCCGATGGTGAATCATCCGCAAAAGCATGGGTTGATAGCCCCGTGCCACACATTAACAGAAATCCAAATGCTAAAAAGATCCTCTCTAATCGCTTCATGAGTGACTCTCCTGGTACGCTTGATAAATAGACTTCGCTTCCTGAAGGTCATTGATGCCATAAATAACATAACGCTCATCAATAACCACCGCCGGTAAGCGTTGTATGTCAAGCTCCTTGGCTTGCACCTCGCAAATAAACGAAGCTGACATCGCACTGAATTGCTTGCCATAACGAGACCTAAAATCTTTCCCATCAACCCATCCACCGGCTTTGATTTCGTTGTTAATTTTTTTAGATTGCCTGCTGAGCACATCGAGATAACAAGGTGTTCCTTGATCTAGATGTCCAACAAAGGGATCACTCGATACCCCAAACGCTTGTATGGTTGAGCCCATAGCCAAAGCACTGCTGATTAAGAATAGGCAAGCTGATACTGCCTTAATAGGTAAAGTATTTATCATCATTGTTGATGTACTCCGCTGCCGTAATCTCCTTGGCCATATGCTCGACAGCATCTAAATCACCAAAGCCAAATTCCCGTTTAATTGCTTCTCGCCTTGCGCGCTCGTCTTGTTCTGTCATGGCAAGCGATAAGGCAATCCTCGGTGGAATATTGCGAAACAGCCCTGAGTATCGCTTACCAATTAAAACGCCCTCTGAATAAATGCCTGGGTACTTTCGAACATCTAGAATTAAAGACTTCATCTCATCGGTGAGAGGCTTGAAATCATCAATCAATAGCATTTCGTCCTTTTCAAGCGAGAGGCATATCCAGGTCTCCATCATCGATAGCAATTTTTTGGCCTCAAGGCCCGTAAAGTCATTGATGTTTTGTGTACAAGGGCGAAGCCATAAACCAATTTTTCGCGCCACTTTAGCCATTAAGATCACAAAGGCTGCGACCATGTCTGATTTAAATAGTACGTGCGCCTCATCCATATAAAGCTCGGTTGGGCGTTTGGTCGATTTGTTGGCATCAGAAAGCGCTAACACTTTGGCTAGCAGCGAAATACAAACGATATCCATCAAGTCCTTATAAGATTTGCTTTGCATAAACCCAAAATCGATGTGCAAGAAATCAAAGTCTTCAAGGGGCTCTGAGGGGCGATTGACAAATTGACCACGGATACCCGTGGTGTAGTACTCAAGGCGCAAGGCGAACTGCTTGAGCCGACCTTGTAATTCAGCGTTGCTCTGCTCATCCGCTAAAATCTCCATGCTTTCAATCACATGACTTAAAATCATTTGCGGCACGTTGTTGTGCTTGCAGCGCTTCATGGCATGAACTAAGGATCGCGTGATTAGTGAAAAATCGGTCGGATCAAGCGCTTCAGAGGCTCTACCATGGGTAATCATCAACTGGGTTGCAAGTAACATCTCGCTTAAAATATCGCGATCCTCTTCGCATTTTTGCTCTTCTTGAGAGGCGCGTTTACCCAACGCTTTGATTGTTTGCTGAATTTTGTGGCTGCGTTTTTCAAACACGTCTTCTTCAACCCCAGGCTCATGAATCACAGCGTCGAATTTTTTAGCGCTTCCTCGAACAACCGCTTCTTCCAGCTCGATAGTCTCAAGCGCTTTATAGCTTTCAGCATAAGGATTGACCGCCATTGGCGTTTTACGATCAAATTTCATCACTTTGATATCGCGGCCATGGTGCGCTAAATATTTGGCGGTTAAATCAAAGGAGCCACCGACTTCCATCGCCACAATTCTTGGGTTTCTAACCGCCGAGTGCGCCAAAATCATGTTATTTAAAGCAACCGATTTACCCGCCCCTGTGGTGCCCACAATCGCCATATGCGAATTGGCCATTTTGAAATCGCGGGCCAACTCATCAAACACAAAGATCTCACCACCCCGGTTGTAGTAGATATTTAAAAAATTATGCCCATCACCTTGCGAGCGACCATAAAATGGTAAGAGTCTTGCGACATCATCTGCATATTTATACGCAGATCTAAAGTGGCGATGCTTATCAAAGGCGTGGTTGAAATTAAACGGTAAAAAGCGAAGGTATAAATCGTTTGGAAAGACTTCACCACTAATATCAATAATATCTAAACCGATATCTGAGAGTACCGGCTTTAAATCGTTAATTTGAGTTCTCAACGCTTGACTGCTCTTGCCACGCAAATAGATCGCCTCAACTGAGCGAAACAACAGGTTGTTGCTTTTATCCATCTCATAACGAGCATCGGCAACATTGGCATGGATATCTTTAACAACGCCGCTTTTACCAATAGCGGCGCCCTCGATCATATCAAGCTGAGCTTTAATGGCGTTGTTAGATTCAAAGGTCACTTGAATGGTATAAATTGCACCCTCTGGGAATTTATCAAGTGCTGCATATTTAGAGCTTTCGCTAAAGCTCGTCTCTCTCGAGAGTGCCCCAATATTGGGTGTGCTATCTAGCTCTTTGAAGGTCACCACCTGATGTTTCATGCCATCGAATTCCCAACCATGCTCCCAATCCGAAACACCACCGTCTTCTGCAAAAAAGGTGTTTTCTGATAAAGACCAGCCACAGGGTTTTCGACCTCTGGGATAAGGGTGCTTTTCAAGGAGTTGATCAAGATTGCCTTGGGTTTTGCCAGGGTCAGGGTTAAACCAGCGCACTAACCATTCATAAAAATGCTCGCCTTTTAAGCGCATGATCTTGATATCGGATTGTCGAATCTGTGCCATAAAGCGCTGGCAAACCGAATCCAATTCCGTCACCGCATCTTCTTTTTTAAAGCCCTTTGGGGTCTTATCAAAGCGCCGATAAATGCCAATGCGAATACGCGTGACCTTGCCCTTAAATTGAAGCCCTGACATCGGGTCATTAAAGATACCCTGATCCTGGCACATCAGATTAAAATGCTCCTTCATGATCTCAAGGTATTTTTGGGTTAAGGGATCTTTTAAATCTCCTTGTTTGTCGACATAGCCCTCAAGCGCTCGGTAAATGGGCATTAAGGTGGTGTCGTTTTGATAAAAGATTTGCATCACCCACGGGTTTTCATCCTCTAAGGGCACTATGATCGATAGCATCCGGACTAACTTTTGGTGAAGCTTGGCAACCATCGACTCTGGCCTGGCCTCGGTGGCAACGGCTTTGACTTCAAAGGCGGCACCCACCGATCGTCCATCCTCAAGCAATACCATTTCCTTATCATCTGACCACTCAAGCCACGGCAAATGATCTGAAAACGAAGGCCGCGAGGCATATTGACGAGCAATGTCCGATTTTTTAATCATGGGTTTGGATTTTTTAAAAGTCAGCATCGTTCCTACCTATCAATAAACTTCGTTTGGCATCGCAAAATGATTCTTGTCGTACAAGAAAAAAGCCGTGCTCATGCCAGGTTTGGGATAAGATTCGCCACCGACTTGTACCATGTGCGGGTAGATATAAAGCGGGATTTCAGGGTTGGGCAGCTGCTTAAACAAATTATTGGTCTCGGTGGTTGCCGTTGCGGTATAACCGACATAGTTGGTTTGCGGGGTCGGGCCAATGACCGCGTTTCGAATGCTAGGCAAGGAGTGCATGGATTGCTTTTGGCCATTAGCACTCATCTGACCGCTGGTTTCCTCTTGGTAAATTTGGCTCATCGTCATGCTGC
The DNA here is from genome assembly GCA_965662575.1 of Gammaproteobacteria bacterium. Taxonomy (GTDB): domain Bacteria; phylum Pseudomonadota; class Gammaproteobacteria; order Francisellales; family CACEW01; genus CBFIHN01. The sequence continues at coordinate 3,812 of CBFIHN010000029.1, read as the reverse complement.
CGCCTTGTGGAATCATGTTTTTACCTGGCGTCATACAACCGGATAACAGCGCACTACAGCAAAGCGTGATCACTAGCAGATAATTGGTCTTCATGTTCATAGCTCAAAGTTCTCCCTTTGGTGTTTAGATCAATCGGTATGGTTTTGGTGATGTTTAAAATGAATTGGCGAGGTTGGTGATGCAAGGTTGATGTCACAAAAACCGCATCAAAGATGTCGTTAACCCTGGATTTGTACCACTCCAGGGCCATGCGAGAGCCCTCGCCTAATGCCGTACCGGTAGCGTATTTACCCAAATTGCCTGTGAAAATAGTCCCAGATGTCCCCTGTGAAATATTGGATAAGGTTTGCGTTTGCGCTTGAGCAATCGCACCACCAACGCCAGAGGCTGCACCAAAGGCGGATAAGGTCGCAATAACCTTCGGCGCATCGGTGATGTACTGACCGTTAATACAAGAATTGTTATAAGGATCACTCAGATAGCCAATGGCGTTTTGCGGGTAGACCTTGGTGGCTTCAGTGTTTTTGGAATCTTCTGGGTAGACCACAAAATGCCCATCATTAAAGACAAATAAAATCTTCATCACATAGGCTCTGGCACAACCGAGCGACATACTGCCAACCGAATACCCCTGCAAAATGGTGCCACTCATGCCACTGGGTAACGGAATGCCATTAGCACTGAACATGGCCTCGGTTTCTTTAGCACTAACAATCGCTTTAAATGGAAAAGCGGGTGATTTCAGTTGGCCGTTAACAGGGACTTCCCCAATCAGTGGACTTAACAGCGCCACGTTTGGCAAGGTTGAGCCATCCGGTATGGTATAATAGGGCTCTAATCCCTTTTGCTTTAGCGAGCTAAAATTCAAAGCATGATCGCTTGGTAGGCTTGGGCCATTGGATTTGTCCGCCTGAGCGGACTCTATATTAGGGCTATTTTGATCACTATCTACGCCAGAAGATAAATCAGGGGCATTGGTGATCATATGCGCTGCGCTCTTAACTGGGTGTTTTCCAGTTTCAGAGTCACGACCTACGGCGTATTCAAGATCACTGCTTGGTTGATGCATGTGTTTACTGGCCGCGGCCTTTGAGATTTGATTGATCTTTTGGCTCAAACTTACCTTTAAATGATCGATTTCAGATTGCAAAGCACTTCGATTATTCTCAAGTGCTTGTTTATTTGCTGCGGAGTCTTGGCGTTCTAACCTTTGGTTAATTTGCCGTAAACGATCATTTTCTTTTTTAAGCTGCTGTTGGCCGACAATCAGTTGGCGCAACATCACATTATTGGTGTCGCCACTGACCATCCGGTAACTTGGGTTTTGCTTGTTGGGTTGGTGATCTTGCTTGGCGTTAGGGGAGCTATTACTCATCCAAATAAAGCCGGCAATCACAACAATCCCTATACCGCCTAATAGCATTAATAATTTAGGGTCTTTCTTCATTATGCATACCCTCTCACTTGATTTAACGCCTCATTAAAGGGGCGACTTGAGACCAAAAACATCGTGGTGCGATCGCCCTTTTGTCCATTTGCGCTGACTTGATTGCTGGGGTAGAAACTTGCAGCCAACCAATGACCATTAATCACTCTAGGATCAAGGGTCTCTGAAACGTTAAACACGTTTTTTAAGAGCACGGCGGTGACATACATATCCCCGCCTCGCCAAGAAACAAGCGGCATCGCCATCACGCTACTGTCGCGAAATAAATTGACGCTTCTGGTGGTATACATCGGTGCACGTGTGATCAGCGTATTCTCTTTCATTAAACGCTCTGGGGAATAAAGGTGCTGGATCGCATAGCGCATTAAGCTCACCAAATTGACCACCTGAGATTTTTGAGACGGTGCTCCAGTTTTTACTTTGCTTGCCTGACTTCTTAAAACCACAGAAACCGGCGTATCGTTGCCGTTGGTTTGTGCTGATAAATCCACTAACACCACCTCGCCGCTTTGTTTGATCACAAAGGGAATGCGTATTGGAGCAAAGGTCTTTTTAGCGGTGATATATAAAAAGCCAGCATTGTTTAAAATTGAGACCTTATCGGTAGTGAGCTTTGGGTTGCTGTTATTCAAAGCCACTGCTCCTGGGAACTTTAAAATTCGCTCCTGACCCACTGGTGCAATAAAGCTAATCGGTAGACCATTCCAGACAACGTGCTCAAAAGGGATATTACCCTCAACTACATTGCTTGTGGGGCTAGCGTCTGAAACAAAAGTATTCGCTAGTGGTAGCGATAAGACTAGGGCGATCAATAATTTTTTCATGATGTGCTCCCGGCATTGAGGGTTTTGATTAAATAAGGCTGTTGATAGAAACCAGCAATCACCAGGTTGAACGGGTTAATCTGTATGGATTCATTAACCTGTCTGACAATTAATGGATAATCCATGATGACGTTTTTTAAAACACCACCGTCTAGGCTCTCAACAATTTGCAGTTTGATATTGACGTGCCATAGACCATTACCTAAAAACTTAACCTCAACATCGCGATAACCCATCCCAGTGACGCCAGACATGATCCGAGATCTCACAAGCGCCCCGGTGGCAGCGCGGTTTTGCACATCTTCTTTTAAGCTTTGCAAAAAGCTTGAAGACAAGTAGTTACGATAATTGTTTAAGTTCTTGTTGTAATTTTTTGTGCCACTCTCTGGCCATGAATTAATCGCTGTAAAAATCTGAAAAGCAAAACTGTATACCGTGGATTTAGGCACTTCATTCGGCTTGACCACAGCTCCATGGCTCATGTCAGGTGGCAAATAAACATGCAACATTTTTGGTGCATTGATTAAATGGAAGATCGCAATGAAATTGACAATCACCAGTGCAGCGATCGTGAACCACTGGTACTTTAACGCCATGTGTAACTCATCGATTCTTTTCCAAGCTTTAAAACTCATTTCATTGTCCTCTTCGTGCACCATCGACCTTTCGGGGTGATGTATTCAATCTTCATGCCAAAATATTGATGCAATTGTTTTTTGCTATTCAGCATCAAAAAACCAGGCGGTTTGCCAATGCGAAGACGCCCTATTTTGATCGCTGTCTTCTTTAACAAAACAAAAAAAGTCACCGGTGCCATGACTAAAAAAACCAACAACAGCGCACCCAGGTAGCCATGAACATATTTTGATAAAAATCCAGCTAAAATTAGCATCACTGGCATTTCAATGACGGCATAAACGCCCAGAATCAAAAACATCTCGTTCAAAGTGCACCCATAAAATGAAGCAAAGGGGTGTGTCAGATAACGGGCGCTTGGCGCTTCTCTTTGCTTTGACATCGCGACTACTCCATCAGCTGGTAAAGCTGTAGGTTCTGGCCGTATTCATCAAATAAAGCACCACACCACCAACGACAATCACCACGGCGGTTTTAATAATGGCATTTTTAAGTGGGTCAAATTTCTTTAACTCTTGTGCTTCTTTGACACCATTGGACATTAATGAAATCGCTGTCCAAAGTATCCAAACAGCACCCGCTATAATCATCAGAGGAATAATATCCTTTTGGAAAATTTTGATGATGGTTTGTGCAAAGTCGCTGTTTGAACTGGGGGTATCATCTCCTGAGATCGGAATGATGCCATCTGCAAAGCTTACTGAGCTTGTGCATAAACAAAGAAAGATAAAAACTTTATCCCACCCTGTTTTAAAAGTGCTAATGCCTTTTTTAATTGTTTCTTTAATCGCCATGATTGCTCCTATTGTTAAGTGAAATAAATAACGACACCGATACAGATATAAATAAAAACGCCAAATCCAAATTCATACATAGAGTCGCTTAAATTTTTTTTAGGGTTTTT
>CBFIHN010000028.1:0-20375 GCA_965662575.1 Gammaproteobacteria bacterium | reverse complement strand
CAGGTATTACCACAGGCGGTGTGTTTTCCTAAAACGCATCAGGATTTGGTGATCATGATGCAATTAGCTGCCAAGCCTACCTATCAGAGTATACAATTTGCGCCACGTGGTGGTGGTACCGGCACTAATGGTCAATCATTAAATCACGGTATCATTATTGATTGTTCACGGTATATGAATGATATTGTAGAGCTAAACCTCGAAGCTCAATATGTGCGCGTACAACCAGGAGTGGTTTTAGATCAATTAAACGAGACACTCAGGCCACATGGTGTTTTTTTTGCACCGTCTTTATCACCAAGCTCTCGTGCAACATTGGGCGGAATGTTTTCCACTGATGCTTGCGGTAAGGGCTCGTGCTGTTATGGGCGTACAAGCGATCATGTGCTCGAGGTGAAAGGCGTATTAGCCGATGGCAGTGAGTGGCTGTCAAACACCATATCGACACAGCAATTAGCCAGCAAAGCTAATGACGGTGGGCGAGTGGGGCAGATCTATCATCAACTAGCGCAACAACTGACTGCACATCGAGAAGAGATCAAGCAGCGTTTTCCAAAATTATCTCGCCATATGACCGGCTATAATTTGGCTCGAGTGATGGCTGATAATCAGTTTGAAATCAACTACTTGCTCAGTGGTTCTGAGGGCACATTGATGGTGGTCAGTGAGTTGAAGTTACAGTTAACACCACTGCCAGTAAAAACCATGATGGTTGCGATCAAGTATCCTAGTTTTGAGCAAGCATTACGTGCAGCGCGGATCTTGCTTGCCAGTCAACCAACGGCGATTGAAACGATTGATGATAAGATTTTATCCGTTGCTAAGACAGATGTGATTTACCAGCGGGTGCAGCCTTTATTAGATCCTCAAAACAATGATCGCACGACACAAGCGATCAATCTGCTCGAGTTCAGTGGCCAAGATGTGCTAGCAGTGACGCATCAAGTATCTGCTTTATTGCAAGCTTTAGATGCTCAAGGGCTGGCGTATTATTGTACGGAACAGAGCCATGACATTCAGGCATTGTGGGATTTGCGCAAAAAAAGTGTTGGCTTGCTAGCGAACTTGGCCGGCAACCGTCAACCAGTCCCCTTTGTGGAAGATACAGCGGTGCCAGCAGAAAACTTGGCGGATTATATTATCGAGTTTCGCGCCATCTTAGATGACTATGGTTTGCAATATGGCATGTTTGGTCATGTCGATGCGGGGTGCTTGCATGTGCGTCCGGCACTAGATATGACAAACCCAAAGGATGCTGCCTTAGTGCCAGTTATCAGCCGTCAGGTCAGTGACTTGGTGCAGAAATATCAAGGCGTGATGTGGGGTGAGCATGGGCGAGGGTTTCGCACAGTGCTAACTGAAGATTACTTTGGGCCTACGTTGTATCATCTATTGCGCCAAATTAAGACGTGGTTTGATCCTTATAACCAATTAAATCCCGGTAAGATTGCCTCATCATTAACGCACCAGCAAGCGTTGGTCCAGCTAGAGGGTCCATTGCGTGGGGAAAAAGATCGAGAAATTAAATCTTCATTACGGACAGAATATCAACCCTTAATCCGCTGTAATGGCAATGGTGCCTGTTTTCAATATGATGCTAAGCAGGTGATGTGTCCTTCCTATCAAGCCTCTAAAAATAAACTGTATTCCCCCAAAGGTCGTGCGGCTTTACTGCGTGAGTGGCTGCGTCAGCGTTCTCTCACCTCGGATGAGCAAGCACTTGCCAATAGCCCATTTGCACAGCAGGTTTATCACTCTTTGCAGAGCTGTTTGGGTTGTAAAGCTTGTGTCAGTGCATGCCCAGTGCATGTTGATATTCCTCAATTCAAAGCAAAATTTTCACAATGGTTTGCCCATCATCGTGGTCATCATATTGGTGATTATTTATTGGCCTATAGTGAATCGTGGTTGCCTTATTTTTCACGCTTTCCACGTTTAAGTAATTGCCTCATGCCAAACCGTCTTTTAAAAAGATTGGGGGTGATTGATTTACCCAAGCTAAGTAGTGATCATATTCCTCGTGCATATTATCAACAGCCAACGTCTGCTAAACAGTTGGTTTGTCTGGTTATTGATCATTTTACCTTAGCGTATAAGCCACAGTGGGTAATTGCTAGCTATCAGTTGCTACAGAGGCTAGGGTGGGGTGTTTTTATTTTGCCCATGATTACGGCTAAGCCAGCCCAGGTTAAAGGGTTTGCTCAGCGCTTTACACGGCAGGCAGGTAAAAATGCGCGTCTATTAAACCAATTGGCCGCACAACAGGTTGAGCTGGTAGGCTTAGAGCCGGCAATGAGTCTTTGTATGGAAGATGACTATGCTCAAGTTTTGGATAAAAAGAAACAGTTCAAGATACAATTGTTAGCACCATGGCTAGCGCGACAGCGATTATCTTATTCCGTGAAACACAGCACACCGAGGTCAAAAACTTATTATTTGTTACCCCATTGTAGCGAAAAATCACTGGCGCCTGGTAGTATCGCGGCCTGGCAGTCATTGTTTACTCAGCTGGGTTTAACATTAAATCAGATTGATGTCGGTTGTTGTGGTATGGCGGGTAGTTTTGGCCATGAGCGTCAACACCAAGAAATGTCAAAAAAACTCTTTGCGCTCAGCTGGCAGCAACCACTAAGTGACCAAAGGATAAAGAGCAAAGCACTGGTCACTGGCTTCTCTTGTGCCTGCCAAATTGAGCGGTTAACGAATCAACAGGCCCAACACCCGGTGCAGATATTAAACGACCTTATAGGGTAGTCTTTTTTGTCCCGGCTTCTTCACTGCGTTAACACCAATGCCTGCCAATCTGCTGATTTTAATGTTCCGCAAGATTAAATAGCTTATGGGTTAACTTCAGCAATTCTAAGTCTTGCGCCTCAGCCATTTGCTTTAAGTTAATAGTGGGATGATGCAGCCATTTTTGGGTTATGTTATGACTGAGTTGCTTGAGTAGCAGCGAAGGGTTTTCACCATTATCTAGCTTAATCAATGCTTGCTGTAACTCTTGTTCTGCAAGTGCTTGCAGCTGTTCACGCATCGCACAAACCGTGGCCTTTGCATCACGTTGGTGTTTTTCTTGGCGATAATCCAAGACTGCCATTTTAATGAGCTCTTCAGCTTTTAGTGCGGCTTGAGTACGGTATAAGGTATTCTGTTGGATACTGGCTTTTATATCATCAATGGTATGCAAATGGACTTGCGCCAGTTCGGCTACCGCTGGGGCGATGTTATGCGGAACAGACAGGTCAATCAGATACAAGGGTTTATTCCGCGACGAGATAGTTTTTTTAGTGATCAGCGGTTTACTGCTGGCTGTTGCTGTAATAACCAAATCAACCGCTGCCATATGGTCGGCTATCTGCTCCAGTGAAATCGCTTTGACACCATGTGTTTTTGCCAATGTCTGCGCACGGGATAACGTGCGATTGGCAACAAGGATATCTTGATTATGGCTTCCTTGGAGGTGTTTCAACGTTAGGGCGGCCGTATCACCGGCACCGATAATCAAAGTTTTCAGTTGATCTAGTCGCTGGGTTTGCTGTTGCAGTAATTTAACAGCACAGAATGCAACCGAGACAGGGCAATGTCCAAGCTCTGTCTTAAAGCGGATGTCTTTGGCTATCATCAACACTTTTTGAAAAACAAAATGCAATTTTTTCCCAATGGCATGACATTGTTGCGCCTGGGCAAAGGCCTTTTTCATTTGGCCAAGAATTTGTGGTTCACCCATGACAATGGATTCTAAACCTGACGCCACACGCACAGCATGAGTAAATGCTGCTTCACCGTAATAGTACTGTATTAAATTGTCTATCTCTGCTAAAGAAATGTTTTTATCATTTGCCAGCCAATTAATCAGTTGCTTATGATGCAAACTGTTGGCATAAATTTCTGTTCGATTACACGTCGATAAAATCAGCGCTTCAGATGCCCCATCTGTCAATAAATTACTTAGCGCGCCGGGGATTTGCTCAAGGGTAAAGGCAACGCGGTTTCGCTCGCCGGTATCGGCAGTTTTATGATCAATACTAATACAACAAAAACTCATTGATTAAAATGCCATAATTTTTTTTGATATTGAATTATACAACAAAATTGATTTTTTTTATATAGGTTTTTCGCCTCATCGATCATTTGGCATCGACGCAACTTGCGTCTAGAGACTTTTTTGACTAAGATCGAAAAATCTTCAGGGCGAGGTGAAATTCCTCACCGGCGGTGTTTCAATAAACCTCTCACGTTTGCATTGACAGTGACAGTGTTATTATTGATCAGCCCGCGAGCGCTTAGTTTTTTTTGACTAAGGACAGCAGATTTGGTGTCATTCCAAAGCCGACGGTTAAAACTTCCTATTAGTTAGACAGTCCGGATGAAAGAAGATAAAAACAGTCGATTTATCGTGTGTTGGTAGGTACAGTTCTTTGTATCTCCTGAGTCATACGTATCTATCAATTGCTTTTTCACGCCCATGAGTTTTGACAAGGATAGGGTGGGTGATGAAGCAAGATTTTCTTTTACGCGCGATTGAACTAGCAGAAATCTCGACATATCAGCCATCGCCTAATCCGAAAGTTGCTTGCTTAATTGTCAAAAATAATCGCCTGATTGCTCAGGGTGTTCACCCACAAGCAGGAGCACCTCACGCGGAAGTCCTTGCCTTAGAAAAGGCAACTGAATCAACAGTTGGAGCAGACCTTTATATCAATCTTGAGCCTTGTAGTCATTATGGCAGAACGCCACCATGTACCCATGCCATTATTCAGGCGGGTATTTCACGCGTGTTTATTGCCATGCAAGATCCCAATCCCAAGGTGGCCGGGAAGGGGATTCAATTACTGCGTGCGCAAGGTTTAACAGTGGAGGTGGGTCAACACCAAGAACGAGCATACAAGCTCAATCGGTTTTATTGCCATTGGATACAACGACAACAACCGTATGTCATTGCCAAATGGGCGATGTCACTAGACGGCAGAATGATTACAGCCACGCATGACAATAGAGCCATAACCGGGAGTGAGTCTCTAGTTCATGCGCATACGATTCGCCATCAAGTTGATGCTATTTTAATCGGATCAAACACGGCCAATCGTGATAATCCACAATTAACAACCCGGTTAGATTCTTCGCATCATTCCAACCATCCAATACGAATTATACTTTCTGCTAATGGTTCTGTTCGCGACGATTTACAGTTGTTTTCTATGCCTGGTAAAACACAGATTTTTACCACAAAAAAGGCGCCTGAGGCATGGATTAAAAGAATGCGTTATCTGTGTAAAGTGGTCGTTTTACCGATCAAGAATCAGAGTGTCAATCTACAACACCTACTTGACACATTAGGTGGGCAGCAGATAACGAGCCTGTTAGTTGAGGGTGGGCCGACGGTATTAAATCAGTTTTTATCACAGAGCTTGGTGCAGGAGACCCACAGTTATATTGCGCCTTGCTTAATCAGTGAGCGACAACACAAGCAATATTTGATGCCATTAGAACCGGCAGGCCTCGGTGGGGATATTTTTATACAGCAACAACTAGGAAGGTAAATGATTACAGGCATTGTTGAATCTATCGGACGGGTAAGCCAAATTGACCGTCATTCAAATAACTTGCATATCGGCGTAAAGACTTCTTTGAATCTGAAAAAATTACAACCTGGAGATAGCCTGGCAGTCAATGGTGTTTGTCTAACCCTTACACGGATTCAAGGACAAACGTTTTATGCCGATATTATGCAAGAAACCTTAGAAAAAACGAATCTCAAATACTTACAACTGACTAGCCAGGTGAACCTGGAGCGTATGGCACAAATCGGCAATCGTATCAGTGGGCATATCGTACAGGGTCATATTGATACGTGTGCGAAAATTGTCAATATCAGTCAACAAGCCAATGCTTTATGGCTGGAGATTGTACTGGCAAAATCTATTGCACCTTATGTTGTTAACAAGGGTTCAATTAGCGTTGATGGTATGAGCCTCACGGTGGTTGAAGCCAAAGACACAACTTTTACAGTGATGCTTATTCCTCATACACAGCAACAGACCATTGCACAAGATTACCAAGTGGGTGATGTCGTCAATTTGGAAGTTGATATGATAGCTAAACATATTAAAAAACTCATGGAGCAGCGCAATGTCTAAGCAAGTTTTACTGCAAGCACTAAAAGCACTAAGTAACGGTCAAATGATTATTCTGCAGGATAATCAAGATCGTGAAAATGAGGGAGATTTGGTGATAGCAGCTGAATTTGCGGATGCGCAAGCTATTAATTTTATGATCAATCAGGCACGCGGCATTGTCTGTCTTAGTTTGGATGCTTATTATTTTGACAAAATGCAAATTCCAATGCAGCCAAAGCGTCATACTGATTTGTTGAGTGCTCCTTTTGGTGTATCCATTGAAGCGAGATCAGGAGTGACAACAGGGGTTAGTGCAGCAGATCGGTCACAAACGATTGCCACGGTATTAGATCACAATAGTGGGCCAGATACGATTGCCATGCCAGGCCATGTTTTTCCACTAAAAGCCAGCACGAATGGGGTGTTAGCTAGAGCAGGGCATACCGAAGGGAGTATCGATTTAATGCAGATGGCAGGCTTGCAAAAAGCAGCCGTGATCTGTGAAATCATGAATGATGATGGCTCAATGTGTCGAGGTCAAGATCTCATCAATTTTGCTCAACAACATCAACTACCCCTTGTGTCAATTCAAGATATCATTAATAACCGCCTACAGTCTGAAAACCCTGTGCAACACCAAGTACAGACGGTCATTCCGACGCAGCACTATGGGGATCTTTATGTCGATATTTATCTAGATACCATTAGTCAGCAAGAAGCTTTATGCATCCATCCACAAAAAAAGGTGATTAGTCACAATCCCTTGGTCAGGATTCATTCCTCGTGTATGACGGGTGATTTATTAGGTTCTTTACGTTGTGACTGTGGCTCGCAATTACACCAGGCCCTTCAGAAAATCACAACAGATCATGGTCTGGTGATTTATCTTGAACAGGAAGGGCGAGGGATTGGCTTGGTCAATAAACTCAAAGCTTATGCATTACAAGACCAGGGCTTAGATACTGTTGAGGCGAATCAAGCATTGGGGCAGCCAATTGATGCACGAGACTATCAGGTCGCTGGCAATATCTTAAGACAGCTGGGTGTACAGCAGGTTCGTTTGCTAACCAATAACCCTAAAAAAATTAGAGCCCTAGAAACACAAGGTTTTGAGGTTGCCCGACAAGCTTTAGAGGTCAGTGCAAACAACTGTAATCTCGATTATCTCAAAACCAAAAAAAGCAAATTGGGGCACCACCTCTCAATGGAGAATTTATCGTGAACAACTTACTTGACAGCAAGAAAATCGCCATTGTCGTCGCGACGTTTCATTCTGAAGTAACGACGAAACTATTACAGGGCGCTCAGCAGGCATTGATAGAGCATCAGATATCAGCACATTGGCTAATTAACGTCCCCGGCGCTGTTGAATTGCCTTTTGCAGCCAATCGTTTAGCGAAGCAGCACCAGGCTGATGCTGTCATCGCCTTAGGTGCCGTGATTTTTGGTGAAACTGATCATTATCATTATGTTTCACAACAAGCGAGCCAAGGCTGTCAACGAGTGTCACTTGATTATGATATTCCTGTCGGCTTTGGGGTGCTCACCACCCAAAATAAACAACTGGCATTAGCGCGAGCTGGTGGCAGTCAAGGTAATGCGGGCTATGACGCCGCAATGGCTGTTATTGAAGTGCTAAACACTTTTGCGAGTCTGAAGCCTTAATACCGCCAGCAGTGTCATCACGCCGATTGTCACCAGCAAACCAATAATCGGCCAAAGACTGGCGGTGGTCAGCAATAGCCAACCAACAACCATTGGCAAAGCACCTGCCAGGCTAAAGCATAGCGTATAACTGATGCCAACACCGGTATAGCGCCACTCTGTCGCAAAAAACTCGGTTAGCAATGGCACATAATTTGCTGCCAACCCAGTTAAAAGAATATGGTAAAGCAATATCGACATAAATATTATCCAGGTGTCGTTTAGGCCAATTAGCCAGACCATGACTGGCAAGTAGAATAAGCTCAGTGTTAACAACAGAAGATAGCAACGTTTGCGCCCATGGCGATCAGATAGCCAGCCAAATAAAGGCAAAAAAGGAGCGCTACCTGACAGACCAATCGTCAATGCCAACAGACTTAAGTGTGATGAATAGTGATATTGAGCCTGAAGCAAGCTGGGTAGTAATAAACCAAAGGTGACCAGGCATGCGCCAAATAGAACCAAAAGTATACCGTGCACTAATGAAGCAGGTTGTTGTTTCAATAAAGCTAACAAAGCAAATCGATAGTGCTGTTTTTGCTGAGTAAACTCAGGAGACTCATCACTATGACGGCGAAACCAATAGGCAACAATACCGAGAAGCAAGCTTAGCAAAAAGGGTATGCGCCAAGCAAAGCCAACCATCTGTTGATGACTAAAAAACACATGTAATAAATAGACGACTAAGCTCGATAAAGAAGCTCCCAGCCCAACGCCCATCAACATAAAACCACAGGAAAGCCCACGAGTTTTAGCTGTCGTCTGTTCAGCGATATAAACCATCCCGCCGGTGATCTCTGCACCTTGAGATAAACCCTGTAAAATTCGTAAGACGACAAGATAGCTAATTGCCCAAGCACCGATTTGGTTGTAGCTAGGTAAACAACCTATTAACACACTAGCCATTGACATAAGCCAAATAGATAGTAAAAAGATTTTTTTACGACCAATGCGATCACCCAAAGTGCCAAAAAATAAAGCGCCAATCGGATAGCATAGGTAGGAAACAGCCGCCAGCATAAAAGTTTTTACCAGCGCGAAATCTCCAGTGGGGAAAAAGACCCGACTTAAAATGCTGGAAAGCAATAAAAAGTTAATATAGGAATAATACTCTAAGCCGGAGCCAATCAGCGCAGCGATAATCAGGTGATGTTTTTTCATAGGTACCAGTCGACATGTCAATCAAGTCCGTGGAGAGATTATAACACTACTTATGGTGGTGATGAAGCAGCCGGGTTAAGGCCTTCTTAAATGGTTTGCTCGTTTCTACACTGATTAATGACTGAGCATGATTACAGACTTGGCGGCTGAGCCGGGCTGTTGGTAAACTAAGTTTTTGCTTTTTATTTATTCGCTTGATTTTGATCGGCGTTTCAATGCGAAAATCGATACCCGTCAGCTGACAAAATTGCGGCTCTTGGCGTAAACTGCTCAATAGATCACTTTTTAGATAACGAAGCTGCATGGCTGCATTGGCATGGCTAACTGAAATAAATAAACGGTTACGATGTAAATTCGCTGCATGACAGTGCTTGGCAATGTTCTTAGGTAAATGCTTTTGCAGTGCGCTATCAATCTCACTAATCTTTTTAGCACGGCGGTATAATGTTGCCAAGGGTCCTTGGCTATTTTTAAGGATATCAGCACTGCGTTGGGCATAGGTTTTTTTCATTGTCATGTTTCAGTGATAGTGACCTCAAGGTAAGCCTAGGCTTTCGGGGGATGTTCCAATGATAGTCACACAAACCCTGCAATTCTAAGCGGGATCAGTATATAATGAGGTTAGATTAGCTTATTTTAGGTAAAGGAACAAATCATCATGGTAGCATTGGTGCGTAAAATTTTTGGTAGTCGTAATGAGCGCGTGCTGAAGCACTTACGCCGGACAGTTAAGAAAATCAATGCATTAGAATCTGAATTTGACGTATTATCTGATGAACAACTGCACGCCAAAACCGATGAGTTTAGACAACGGCTGGCCGGGGGGGAGCCATTAAATCATCTGTTGCCTGAAGCATTTGCTGTGGTTCGAGAAGCTAGCAAACGAACCCTTGGGATGCGTCACTTTGATGTGCAAATGATTGGCGGCTTAGTATTACATTCTGGCAAAATTGCTGAAATGCGCACGGGCGAGGGTAAAACCTTGGTGGCAACACTAGCACTGTATCTCAATGCCTTATCAGGCAAAGGGGCACACCTGATTACGGTTAATGATTACCTTGCTAAGCGTGATGCTGAGCAAATGGGCAAGATCTATGAGTTTCTTGGCTTAACCGTTGGCGTGATTTTAGCCAATATGGATCCAGATGCACGCCGGCAAGCCTATGCCTGTGATATCACCTATGGAACTAACAACGAGTTCGGTTTTGATTATCTGCGCGATAATATGGCTTTTTCGCTTGAAGAGCAGGTGCAACGAGGCTTGCATTTTGCGGTTGTCGATGAGGTCGATTCGATTTTAATTGATGAGGCACGGACACCTTTAATTATTTCAGGCCCGGCAGAAGATAGTGCGGGTGCCTATCAAGAGTTAAATGCGATTATTCCTCAACTAACTCGACGCGAGGGTGAGGACGGTCCAGGCGATTATTATTTGGATGAAAAAAACAAACAGGCCTATTTAACGGAAGAGGGCCATGAGCATATTGAACAACTCTTGGCTAACGCTGGATTAATCAAAGCGGGAGATAGTTTATATTCTGCTGCTAATGTGACCTTAATGCACTATGTCAATGCGAGTTTGCGCGCACAGACATTGTATGAGAAAGATGTTGACTATATGGTCAGCTCAGGCGAAATTGTTATTGTCGATGAACACACCGGGCGAGCGATGGCAGGGCGTCGTTGGTCAGATGGGCTACATCAAGCAATGGAAGCAAAAGAGGGGTTGGAGATCAAGGGTGAGAACCAAACCATGGCCTCAATCACTTTTCAAAACTATTTTCGGATGTACGATAAATTATCGGGCATGACCGGCACAGCCGATACGGAAGCTTTTGAGTTGCATCAAATTTATGCACTTGAAGTGGTGGTTATCCCAACCAATAAACCAATGATACGTAAAGATCATGCCGACTTGGTCTATCTTACCGCACAAGAAAAATATGACGCAGTGGTTGAAGAAATCAAACAACGCCAGGTGCAAAAACAACCGGTATTAGTCGGCACAGCCTCAATTGAGGCATCGGAATATTTGTCTAGCTTGTTAAAAAAAGCACAGGTCAAACATGAGGTGTTGAATGCGAAACAACATGAACGTGAAGCCGGTATTATTCTAAATGCTGGTTTGCCCGGGGCAGTAACAATCGCAACCAATATGGCTGGTCGTGGTACAGATATTGTCTTAGGTGGTAATTGGCAAGCAGAAATAGATGCCTTAGATAACCCAAACGAACAGCAAATAGCGGCGATTAAGCAAAGTTGGAAACAGCGACATGATGAGGTACTTACTTCAGGTGGCTTGCATATTGTTGGTTCTGAACGTCATGAATCACGTCGTATTGATAACCAATTGCGTGGTCGTGCCGGACGCCAGGGAGATCCTGGTTCTAGTCGTTTCTTTTTGTCGTTAGATGATAATTTAATTCGTATTTTTGTTTCTGATCGCATGCGCACCATTTTAGGCAAAGTCGGCATGGGTAAAGGTGAAGCACTGGAAAGCCGGATGGTGACAAAAAATATTGCCGGTGCACAAAAAAAAGTGGAAAACCATAATTTCGATATTCGTAAACAACTACTTGAGTATGACAATGTCGCTAATGATCAGCGACGAGTGATTTATGCACAGCGTCAAGACCTATTGGCCGGCACTGATGTTGCTGAGATTATTGAAGATATGCGTGAGGATGTCGTCTCAAGTATGATTGCAATGCATATTCCGCCCGGCAGTTTGGTCGAGCAATGGGATATCGCTGGCTTAGAAAATGCTTTGCAAGGTGATTTTGATATCAAATTAGCATTGTCTGTCTGGTTAGATCAGGATGAAATGATGGATGAAAAAGATCTTCAGCAGCGTATCTTGACAGCAGTGATTTCCACCTATGACCAAAAGAAAAAACTTGCCGATCCCACCTTATTAAAACAATTCGAAAAGGCCGTTTTACTACAGAGCTTGGATAATCATTGGCGTGAACATTTATCGAATTTAGATCATTTGCGCCATAGTATTAACTTACGTGGTTATGCGCAAAAGGATCCCAAGCAAGAGTATAAACGTGAATCATTTGAATTGTTTTCCGACATGCTCGATAAATTTCGTTATGATGTCATTTCAACAATCAGTAAAGTACAGGTTGAAGCACCAGAAGATGTTGCTGCAGTTGAGAACCAATGGCAGCAATCAATGTCTGGCATGACGTACCAGCATATCAATGCCGATAAACTGGTCCAAGGTAATACACAACAGCCGTTGGAACTTGAACGAAAAGTCGGGCGTAATGAGCCTTGTCCCTGTGGTTCTGGTAAAAAGTTTAAACAGTGTCACGGAAAAATTTCATAATGCATTGGTTAGCACGGCGTTAATTTATTAAGCTGTTCTATGCTTACCAACGTTAGCATGATCGCTTGGGCGCGTCAAAAGAGGGTGATGTTATATAGATGGAGAACACGGCTATTTAGCGCCATCTCGACTATTTTTTCTTTTGCCCGATTCATTGTAGATGTCTGTCATTTTGCTTGAATTTCGATTTTTTTAAAGTATAATTTGTAAAAGTCCAGACTTTTTTAAATTAAGGTTTGAAAAAGACATGATTCAGCGTGCCCAACGTAACCTCATCCTTAAAGACCTAAAAAAGAAAATGGTTTTCTTGGTCGGTCCTCGCCAAGTCGGAAAAACCTCCCTTTCACAAGAAATCGCTACGCATTTTAAAAAATCATTGTACCTGAACTTCGACGACATTGAAGACCGAAAAACTATTAGTAAAAAACAATGGCCGATAAGCACCGATTTACTGATTTTAGATGAACTACATAAAATGTCTAACTGGAAAAATTTCCTTAAGGGTGTTTATGACACCAAACCAAAGGATATGCAAATTTTGGTCACTGGTAGTGCGAGATTGAGTGTTTATGAGAACATTGGTGATTCTTTGGCTGGCAGATATTTTTGCCATCATTTATTGCCATTGTCAGTCGCTGAGCTCAGCCAACGTAACGAGCCTGTATATTTAGACTGCTTAACGCAACGTAGTGGGTTTCCTGAGCCTTATCTAATGGACAGCGACACGGATGTCTCACGTTGGCGCAATCAATACATTTATAGCATGATTCGTACTGATGCTTTAGATTTTGAAAGCATCCATAATGTCAATGCCCTGCAAAATATTTTCGAGCTATTGCGCACTAAGGTCGGTTCGCCCGTGTCTTACCAATCAATTGCACAAGATCTACAAATCTCACAACCTACCGTAAAACGTTATATTGATATTTTAGAAGCCTTATACCTGATTTTTCGCGTTAGACCCTTTAGTAACAACATTGCGCGCAGCCTATTAAAAGAACCTAAAATTTATTTTTTTGACAGTGGTTTGGTTAAATCTAGCGAGGGTGAGCAATTAGAAAATTTGGTGGCCGTCTCGCTGTTAAAACATGTTTATGCAATCACTGATTATGAGGGTAAACGGACGCGCCTAGCTTACCTAAGGACTAAAGACCAAAAAGAAGTTGATTTTGCTTTGGTCATTGAGGATCGCCCTGAGCAGCTTATTGAAGTTAAGCTAAGTGATCGTAGTTTGAGCAAAACCCTAAAATATTTCCATCAAAAATACCAAATTCCCGCAGTACAACTGGTTAAAAACCTCGATAAACCCAAACAAATTGATGGTATTATGGTTGAGCCCGCAAAAAACTTTTTAAGACACTTAAAATTATAGCCAGACGAAATATCATAAAGGCAATGGCCAAAACAATTTATCAATCGTGATGAGTTCGGTAGAAATGTCTGAATCAATCAGTCTATAACATCACCAATGATCGCGTGGGCGCGCCAAAAACGTTACCATGTTATTCACGGCATCTCTCAGTTTCATTCACCCTGCAAAACCAGTCAATCCATGGTGGGAATGACTTAAGGTAAAAAGAGTTTTATTTATCCTGTCTGCTGTTACAAAAAAAAACACTAGCGGGATGTTAACTCTAGCAATATTTTTCAGTACACTGGTTGTGATAAAAAACCTCAAGGATGGGGATGAAATTTTTTCCAAAAACGCGGCGTAAGCTCGGTCGTATTATCGGGGTTTCATTGATTAAGGATGATCTATCGAATATCAAAGACCTTGGGCAAAAAATGTGGCAGACGAAGAGCAGTTCGCCGACACAGTCAGCCAGGCCGATTGATGAAAAAATCACTTCGCCGACACAACAACAAACAGCAAAAAAACGTTTTCAGCAATTACTGGTTTTTTATTTAGTTCTATTAGTCTTATCAGTGATGTATTTGGCTTATGCCTTGTCACATGGCGATTATCGCCTGGCCTTGGTGATCATAGCCATGAGTTGTCTATTCGCTGCACAGAGTTTTAAGTATCATTTTTGGTTATACCAACTGCGTCTGGGCCAACTAGGCTGTTCGTTTCAAGATTGGCTGAAGGATTTTTTGGGTACAGGGAGGTAGC
This sequence comes from Gammaproteobacteria bacterium, assembly GCA_965662575.1. Lineage (GTDB taxonomy): Bacteria > Pseudomonadota > Gammaproteobacteria > Francisellales > CACEW01 > CBFIHN01. The sequence goes on along the minus strand of CBFIHN010000028.1, from coordinate 5,944 downwards.
ACATGGATATGAATTTTTTTAGCTTACCCTCTTTGGCTGACCAATCCGTTACGATATTACATCAGATCTTTGGACAGACTATTTGCCAATTGCTGCATAAATCACCCAATAACCCAGCCAATGGTATATGCTATGTTCAGCCAAATACAGTATCTAGCTCTGATGATAAGCTACATTTAATTCCTCATTTTTTATTGACTTTTAATAGTGTGCTATTAACCGCAATTATTTTTGTCTATGCTGTTATTTTATTCGTCGGCACCTTAAATACAGCCAATGATGGTCAATTTTTAGGGCGAAATTGGAATTCTGTATGGATTCCCATTCGCACACTTTGTGGCCCAATCGCTGTCGTGCCGCTGAAATATGGCTTATGCCTCGCACAATATCTAATTTTATTATGTATTTTATGGGGTGTTCATTTAGCAACCACGGTTTGGTCAAAAAGTATTGATGACGTCTCTTACAAAACGCCACCCACGGTGCCATCTTATATCCAATCCATGGTTTCTGAGCAGATCAATAATTATTATTTAGCTGTTGCAACAGACCAAATTATTCATGACTGGGGTGCAACGATTGACCCTTCTAAACAGTATGTTATGACTGGGCCTGAAGGGGGGTCAATTTACGACCCGGAGCAAAGTGAAATGTTACAAAAAATGAAGAGTGAGGCTATCCAAATTTGTGATCAGCGCGCAAAGGATTTAATACCTAGAAATGAAAATCTTGGTAATGCAGCTGGTAATGAATGTAAAAGTGTTTTCAACAAGATGGTAGGTAATCAAGACTCATTTGTACAAAAAGATGGTAATTCCACACATCTAATTGCTATGTCTACATCTTATATTTCTACCAGTGACTCATTGTATCCAGATAATATTTGGTGGTGGGGGTTGGTCAATCAATATGCACCTGATGGCAGGGATTCTTCTAATGTTAACACATACTATACTTTTCAATTTGGTAAAGGATCTACTAATAATAAACTGTATCAGTGTATTAAAGATAATGAAAACTTCCAAGATTTTTATCAAAATTATATTGAGCACAATAATCCCTGTTCGGACTCCTCATGCACATTGGCATCATTAACGAAAACAGTCCTCAGTAAATGTCTTAAAGTTAATACTGTTAATAAAGAATCATTTTCGCCAAATAATTTTTTTACAAATATTAATAGCACTAAGAATTTAAAGAATAGTTGGTGGCTAGCTGGGGAAAGTTATTTGGACATTGATGCCATCGCTGCCAAAAATATTCAGGCACTTTATAAACAGGTACTTTCATTGTTGTCGTCAGGTGCTAATAGCCACTTTGGTGTTAAAGGAGAATATGTTAAAAATGACTACTTATATTTGGGCCAAAGGCTTTTGGACAAAGACAGCGGGCCTACTTTGTCTCAACGGGCAACCATATCACAAAGTACATCGGCAGAAATGACAGATGATGTTTGGCAACAGTTTATCAACAGTATTTCTAGCGGTCCACCTAATCTTCAAGCATTTAAAAACTTGTTACAAAAAATTGGATCTCGTAATAGGCCTTATTTTTTTCTCTTAGTTAATGAAGCTAAGGACCATGGCCAAGATTACCAACCAATTATAAATTTAGCTAATTTGGTGATTAATGGTGCTGATCAACATACTTCAGCAGATATTCCGGTCAAAAGCGTAATGAGTAAAATATTTTCACACTTGTTAAGTTTCAATTCAGATGCGGCTTCAGGTAATAGCAACGGCATGAATTCAATTATGCAAGAAATTTATCAACTCGGAGATACGTCGGAAGTTTCCAAGAGTATTCTTGGTCAACAATTTTCAGTCATTGAACAAATTCAGCGCACAGGCCTGGATATGATTTTATCTAGCGTTAGCAGTATTGAGAGTGTTTATGATCAATATCTTGACCAATATAACCAACTGCAAACAAATATGTATACCATTGCTGCAGCAGGAGGAGGGGCGAGTATCGCCTTGTCGGTACTGGGTAGTATTTTTGGTTTTGGTGGCGGCGCCGGTTCTGCTAGTGCAACGGTCACACAAACTATTGTACAAATCTATGGAATTGTGCAAATGACTAGTTTGGCGATGGCACTAATGTGGCTGCCGGTCTTAATGGCGATATTATTGGCTATGTTTTCAGCGGGGGTTAGTTTTGCGCTGCTCGTGCCATTGACGCCTTATATCCTGTATTGGGCTGGGCAGATCACGTGGATTATTGGCGCGATTGAAGGCGTGGTTGCCGCACCACTGCTGGCATTAGCTTGGATGCATCCCGGGGGGCATGATTTCATGGGACATACAGTGCAAGGCTTTAAAATGTTACTTGGCGTTGTTTTTAGACCAGCGTTAATGGTGCTAGGCTTATTGATTGGTATTGTCTTAACGTATATTGTCATTCAATTCTCGGCACAAGGCTTCCATCTTGTTGCTGCTAGTATTATTGGTAATGGCAGTACGGATTACCCTGGCTTGATTCCTAGTGGGGCACAATTTGAAGATGCCAAGGGTATTTTGGCAGTGATTATGGTGTTTGTTTATGCCAGTTTTATTGTGCTGGCATTTAATAAGTGTTTTGCATTGATTTATATTTTGCCTGAAAAAGTCATGCAATGGATCGGCGGTCATGGCGATCGTTCTGGCCAGGAAGAATTACAACAATTAACGCAAAAAACAGACCAAGCATCACAACAAGCTGGGCAGGCAGGCAGTCAAGCTGCCAACCAAGGCATTCAAGCACAACAACAAGAAACGCAGGGGATGCAAAGTGCTTCTGGTCAGGCTGCTGGTGCAGCGACTCAAGCGACTGGCGCTGTCGACCAAGGCATGCAGGAGAAGAAAAGGCGTGATCATGAAAATAGACAAAACCGGGATAATGTTGAACAAGGTCGTTAAAATCTTCACCATCAGTAATCTACTATGGTGTATAAATGCAGCTTATGCCAATGGATTGTTGCCAGTCACTGATTCAGCAGCAAGCCAAACAAAGCCGGCTATTTTTATGGCGCAAAAACCTAGGGCCGTCAATCTTGTCGCTTTTGAGAAAGGATTAATTGCGGATGCCAGTAAGGCACAAAATATTTATATACAAAATTTGATGATAAAGGATTAATTTGATGATTTTTAAACCATCGCTTATGAGCTGTGCTCTATTGGGCATTATGTTGTCTGTTGACAGTTTCGCTTCTACAGCGATTAATCAATCGGCACCTAGCAGCAACCAATCATCAATCAGCGCAGGCTTATTGACCGCGCTTAATCGGATAGAACAAGGCGTTAGCAACATCCATGATGCCGTTGTTGCTAATGGCAAACAATCGCTCACGATTTGGAACCAATCCGTTCTATCTAAAGCTTATACACTTTATAATCCGTCGAGCTCACAGTTCTTATCAGACAATGGCTATAATCATTTATTGGAAATTGGTCAATTTAATCTGTTATCAAGCAATATCGCCAATCAATATACTGCTTTATTGAATGTTGCTCCCAATGAATTAGAAAAAACGAGTGACGGCAAGGTGCTTCCCACCAATAGCAAACAACAATGGCTGCCACAATTGCCTCAAAAGCCTGCTAGAAATACTCAATTAACTAGCACAGAATTAGCTGATACCAGTAATATTGCAACTATCAAGGCATTAACCAATCTTAATAATGCTTCGACACGACAAAATCTTTCTGCCCGTATTGCTTCCCAATTGCTGTTTCATATTCAAGCTTCGCGCCAGGTGGGGCAAGATAATCAGAGCCTCATAGATAGTTTAAATACAGCAGTCATGTCACCTATGCATCAGCAATGGGCAAAGCAAGTCGATACCGCAAATAACACCACCTTACTGAGGTTGTTAAATAATCAATTGGCACTGAATAATTATTTACAATACATGGCATATCAGCAGCGACAAGATACTAATACGGCGCTTGCCACATTGCTGAGTGAAAAATTGCAGTCAGATGTTTCGGCAAAAGAACAATCACATTTTTTACGCCGAATTATGACTTTATTATCAAAGAAAAGTGGTTAGTACTTATGGCAATGACTCAATCTTTCAATAATGATCAGGATGCACAAAGCTCTGAAACCAATCATTCTAGTTTAAAAAGTCCTAAGACGATGTTATCAACAGGAGCAGAGAAACTCGCTGAGAGTCGACTACCCCAAAAAGATCTTGAAGAAAATAAATATAACAATGTTTTTTTTATATCATACAGCAACGAAGCATTTTGTGAGTTTTTCACAAAGGTGTTTAAACGTCTTTATTTTTCTCCAAAATCACCAGCACAAAATGAAAGAACAAATCCTCAGTCGTTATTTAATGATGCAGTTAATAAGGCTGCTGGTGATGGCTTGATTGATTGTAATGGGTGGAAAAACTTGTTTGGACCTATTTAATTTTGACCATTATTAGTTGTAAGATAGAGCGCCTAACAAGTAGTTTAGTTATTGCTATGGACGATGCTGACAACAAGGTGATTTATTCACCGAGACAGATCAGTTGATAACTTGACAAAAACATCCAATGGGATAGGCATCAGTAACAAGGAAGGTTTGATATGCATTGTGAAAAATTTGAAAAAGAATGGGAAAAATATACTAATCTAATTAATAAAGCTCATGAATTCTTCGCAACATTACTAAACAAAGACTTTCCTGATAAAAAAAAATCCTTACTTCAGGAACTCGAGAAGCGAAAAGAATGGTTTGAACGCCAACTCACATATTATGGCTACTTTACTGGTAAATACAAAAAACCTGAGCTTTCTCCTGATAATGATATTGACAAAGGCTTCCGTAGTTCTCCAGCTTTTCAAGAAGCAGTGAATTATTTGAAAATGATTGAACTAACAATCAAGCAAGTTAAAAATATTGAAAAAAGTCAAGAAAGTCAAGAAAGTCAAGAAAGTCAAAAAAATCTGCTTGATAAATTTATTAAGCAGGCCTTAATAGAAAAAGATAGATTGCAAGATAATAAATGGATGCCACCTTTTTCAGTAGAGCAGATGAATCTTCTGGATACTCGTTTTATGGATCCTATTAATAAGGGTTTTCTTGCAGAATTGAAGCAGGGAAAGCATAAAGAACTTGTTATTCAACAGCTTCAGCTATGCAAAAATTTAGAAGAAAAACTCCCTGTAGATCAAAGATATGCACCGCCATTAAATCGGACTTTGATGGCGCTTGAGCATAATCAGTTTGAGGAACATGATGCATATGAAAAGATTATCAATAATCATTTTGTTGCCGAGAAGGACGTTGATAACAGTCTTTTTCAAAAAACTTTAGATAAGCATAAATTTTATCCCTGCCTACTGACTGCGGATTTTGATATTAACCATCAACAGATTGACCAGTTATTTTTACATTACTTGCAAGGTTATTTTCCTTATATTGCCGATTTAAAAACCAAGCTTGATAAAGCGCTGGAAGCTCATGCCGATGAGAGATTATTAGATATATCTATATCCATTCAGCAAGAGAATGATTTGGTTATTAATTATGATGTAGATGATAAAGTAATTCATAATACAATCCAAAACTCTTCACTAGTCGAAATTCAGAAGTATCATAATTTTAACCCCGAAGACGAACTATTCAGACCAAGCTGTATGCGAAATTTGGAAGGACCAGATATTGAAACCACTGAAAAATTTATCCAGATATACGAGAAAAAAATAGCCAACATTACAAAACAGTTCAACGATACAAAAGGGGAGTTTCGAAAAAGACTAGAGAACCTGGCGTTGAAAGATCTAGTGCGTTATGAGCTGTACCTAGATGAAATAGCTGATTTAAAAGCCTATTGCGAATTTGCACAACAGTACCAGTACCCAGCAGGTAAGCTTGATGATCACGAGAAAAAACAATGTAAGGATTTAAAAGAAGCATATCAAAAACTCAATGATATTGCGGCTGATCCTACTCAACTATGGCAATACTT
>CBFIHN010000027.1:0-21492 GCA_965662575.1 Gammaproteobacteria bacterium | reverse complement strand
GCTATTCGGGTCTACTCGCCTTGGCCTGCGGCCTCCATGGCTCGCAGCGATAGCTGTGTAAAGAATCTAAAGTGGGTAAAAAACCATCAGCTTGGATTTCTTTTTGGACTAGAGAGTAATCGCCTTGTTTCTGCAGAGAAAGGCTCCTGGGTTCAGGTGCAGACACTCGATATTCCAGGTGATGGGCTGTCCGTATGGCTTCGTGACTTTGGGCAAGTAAAGGTTTTCAGGACGCGGCTAAAAGACCAGTTGCGCCACTACGCGGTACACTTGCCAGAAAACACTGAGCCTATGGATGACGACCCTTTAGAGACCTTTGATGAAGCTAAGTTCACTGCGACTCATGCACAACACTGGCAAATTGAACAATATCACAGAACCATTAAGCAGGTATGCAATATCGAGAGTTTTCAAGTTCGCGGAAAGACTGCTGTAAAAAACCACCTATTCGCCGCTATCTGTGGTTACGTTGAATTGCAACGCCTAAAGGTAACTGAAGTCCTTACTAACTGCTATGCATTGCGTAGAGAATTGTTTAATGAAGTCATTGCTAACTTTATCAAAAGCTTTGCCCCAACAATGAAAAGACTGCACCCACAATTTCAACCCGCCGTCAATGCGTAACTTCTATAAACATAAAATCTTCCCAAAGCTTATCTATCAATTCTACCGTTGGCTCTTCTTCAGAGGCCCATAACGCCTGACAAATTGAGTTTACATATTTTGGGTAACAGGCTGAGTGATGCAGTATTCTATTAATACTTGCCTCACCTATATCCCTAGACCAACGGTGAGTAGACACTTCTTTAAGATATTGTTTATAAAACTCTTCTGGGATAAGAGACAAAGAGAATAAACTACATAGCTCATATAATGGGCTTTTTTTGCCAGTAAATAAACTTCTTAGTGTCTCTTGCTTGCTACCAGAAAAAATATAAGTCACGTTTTGTGACTGCTCTACTGCATGCCTTATTGCTCCTTGAAAAGCATTATTGCCAACATCTTCTAAATGTATTATTTCCTGAAATTCATCAAAAACAAAAACAGCCCTCTGATTTGCGGTTTGGGCTATAGAATCTAAATTGATTAGCAAGGTAGTGATAAAGTCTACCGGTTTGTCCTCAGGTTTTGCTAAAGTAAGTTTTAAGCTGACGGTATTGACGACAGAAGCTACTATTTCAGGCTTTAAATAGCTAAGGAATTTTTTAGCTAGCTGTTTTATTCTTTCTTCTGTGCCGCCAATTTTAACGACTGATTGCGCAACATGTTGTAGTATTTGCTCTTCAGCCTGTTCTCTAGAGGTAAAAGCCATCATATCAATCCATACAAATGGATACTTGTTGTCCTCTATGACCTTTCTCATTAGAGACGTTTTCCCGAACCTTCTTGGCGCAGTAAGCGTTGTATGAATGTTATTGTCTATTGCTTTTTTAAGGTTTCTTCGCTCATTACTACGATCATAAAAAGCCATACCATAGGCAATACCACTTGGAAATAATGTTGGCATTCTGCTGACCTCTGCTAATTTAGTGTCATTATGGGACTGTTGCAAACCAATTTCTAGCGGCACTAACGTCGTTGAAAGAAATGAAACCCCGCTCATTTATTAGGCATAAACACCGCTTTTTTAATTTTTTTCGTCTAGCTATTGCTCGCTATAAACTAGCTTGGAACAGCCCATTATACCCCTCGACACATCGAATGCCAATATTCGAATCCCAATATGTGGGATTCTATAGATGGAAACGAAATAATAAAGAAAAGATGGGCTTCCGTAGAAAGGGTCTCTGATGGTTTCTTCTTCCAATTTATCAAAGCCGAAAAGCATGTCTATCATTCGCGTTTTAATTCATATAGGACTTTCCCACTTTGTGCGAAAACGCTTTGCCGATGTGGGTTTTAAGGGCGAGAGCGGAATCTCTCACCCTGAATCACCGTGGATGCTAATTTACTTAGCGTAGGCGAAACTTTATCTCGGGAAGGAGCTTCGCCACCGCGAAACTCCGATCATATTGATGCTCGATTTGCCCGCTTACGCTCATGTTCTTTTAAAAACTTTTTACGCAGACGAATATTGTCTGGGGTGATCTCAACCAACTCATCATCGTTAATCAGCTCTAATGCTTGCTCTAAGGTCAATTTTAAGGGCGGCGTTAATTGAATATTTTCATCGGTTCCTGAGGCGCGGACATTGGTCAATTGCTTCGCTTTTAACACGTTGACAACCAAGTCATTATTGCGCGAATGAATACCGACAATCATGCCTTCATAGACCTCGGTTTGTGGCGTGATAATCATTTGACCACGCTCCTGGAGATTAAAGAGCGCAAAGCCCACTGCCGCCCCCATACCGTTGGAAATGAGCACCCCACGCTGACGCTGATTGGCAATCGATTTTTTCTTCGGTCCGTAGTGATCAAATACATGCGTTAAAATGCCAGAGCCAGAGGTTAGGGTCAAAAACTCACTATGAAAACCAATTAAACCGCGCGCGGGAATGAGATAGTCAAGACGAATACGACCCGAGGCATCGGGCACCATATTTTTTAACTCACCCTGACGCAAGCCCATTTGTTCCATGATCGAACCTTGGTGCTCGGCCTCGACATCGATGGTGACTGACTCATAGGGTTCTTGTTCTTCCCCATCGACTTCTTTGATAATCACTTCCGGGCGCGAAACCGCCAGTTCATAACCCTCACGGCGCATATTCTCCAGTAGAATAGACAAGTGCAATTCACCACGACCAGAGACTTTAAACTTGTCTGGATCATCGGTTTCTTCAACCCGCAATGCGACATTATGAATACATTCGCGCGCCAAGCGATCACGCAAATTCCTGGAGGTGACAAACTTACCTTCTTTCCCTGCAAATGGCGAATTATTGACTTGGAATGTCATACTAATTGTCGGTTCATCAACCGTTAATGCAGGTAGTGCGTCAATCTGCTTGGGATCACAAATGGTATCGGAAATACCCAGACCATCAATACCAGTGATACAAATAATATCACCAGCGGAAGCTTCTGGCACTTCATAGCGCTCAAGGCCCAAATGCCCTAATACCTGTAAAATCTTACCTTGGCGCTTGCCACCATCAAGATCAACAATCGCTACCGGCATATTGGTGCGAATACTCCCTCGGGTAACACGACCAATACCAATGGTCCCGACATAAGTTGAATAATCCAGCGCCGAGATTTGCATTTGCAAAGGGCCGTCCAAATCAACAGCGGGGGGCTGAACACGTGAGACCACTTCTTCAAATAGTGGTTGCATATTATCGCTTGTGTCATCAAGTGACAATTTGGCAAAACCATTGAGTGCAGACGCATAAATAATTGGAAAATCGAGCTGCTCGTCCGTTGCGCCCAACCGATCAAACAGGTCAAATACTTGATCAACCACCCAATCCGGACGTGCGCCTGGACGGTCAATTTTATTGATGACCACGATTGGGTGTAACCCCTGTGCAAAAGCTTTCTGGGTCACAAAACGCGTTTGCGGCATCGGCCCATCAACCGCATCAACGAGTAGCAACACCGAGTCAACCATCGATAAAATGCGTTCAACTTCTCCACCAAAATCGGCATGACCGGGGGTGTCAACAATATTGATTCGGTAATCTTGCCAATCAATCGCGGTGTTTTTCGAGAGGATGGTGATACCTCGCTCCTTCTCCAAATCGTTGGAATCCATCACTCGATCAGCTTGCGGGCCACGTTGATTTAAGGTGCCAGACTGTTGCAATAACTGATCAACCAAGGTGGTTTTACCATGGTCAACATGAGCAATAATGGCAATATTACGGATTTTATGGGGCTGGATCATCTGTGAGTGTTTTGAAATGATTGGCTGCAGAGTGTAGCAAAAAAGGCGATTAGAAGTCATTCAATATCGATAAGTGAAATAAATTATCCCGCCAAAGGCCCTTATGTCTTTTATCCTGCATCCTATTTGGGACTGTTGCAAGCTGGTTTATAGCGAGCAATAGCTAGACGAAAAACCCCAACACATTGCCTAAATAACCCAACTATTGCTAGACTGGCTCCCGACAAGATAACCAACACATGATCATGATTGATATTCTTTGGTATGGATTGCTTGGCGCAATCATGCCATGTTTGATCTCAACCAAGTATAAAAAAAGCAGCTACAGCATCATTTGTCTCTATTGGTTTCTGTTATTGCTGTGGTCGATCAATAGCGAAGCATTGATCTCTTTTCATCCTTTTACCTGGTCACAAACGCTGAATATTCAGTGGCAGTACCACACTGATGGCCTTGCCAAGTTATTTAGTCTATTAATTTCAGCGATTAGTATCGCTATTTTTGGCTATTTACCGGTCTACACCCACAACATGAAACCTGATGAGCAAAAACGTTTGACCATATTAATGCAGTGGTTTGGCTTGAGTATGATGTTGTTGGTTCTAACGGATAATTTAATCGTACTTTTTCTCGCCTGGGAGTTAACCACAGTTTTATCTTATTTATTAATTCAATTCCATTATCGTGATGCCCAGGCTAATCAAAATGCGTTAAATGCGATGTTAATCTCGGTGATTGGCGCCCTGTTGATGCTAGTCGGTTTTTTATTGCTCTATCAGCAGACTCAATCGTGGTCAATTGCCGCCAACTTAACCTGGCTAAAATCAGCACCAGCACCATTATTAGTTTGGCCATTTGTCTTATTACTCATCGGCGCGATGGGCAAATCAGCACAGTTTCCCTTTCATTTTTGGCTACCTGGCGCTATGAAGGCCCCCACCCCAGTCAGTGCTTACCTGCATTCTGCGACCATGGTCAATGCGGGTATTTATTTACTCGCGCGCTTTCACCCCGGTTTTGCCCACACCGCTTATTGGTATACGACGCTAGCAACGATTGGCTTAGTGACGATGCTGTTATCAGCGATTTTAAGCTGGTTGCAACATGACTTAAAAGCCATTCTTGCCTACACCACCCTATTTGCCTTGGGCTTGATGTTTTATCTTTTAGCTAGTAACCAAGCTTTGACACTAGAAGCTTTGGTCCTCTTTTTATTATTTCACGGTGTCTATAAAGCAGCCGCCTTTATTTTAGTTGGGACGATTGATAAAGAGTATGGCACCCGCGACTATCCACAACTGTTGGGTATTTTGAGAAAACGCCCGGGTTTGTTAATTTTTTCCTGCATTATTTTTCTGTCGATGGCTGGTTTACCGCCATTATTTGGCTTTACAATGAAAGAAATGCTCTATGAAGTCAAAATTGCCAGCGGCTCAATCTCTTATGTGATGCTAATTTGTAGCATGGTTGGCAGCATTTTAATTGCCGGCATTTCCTTATTTTTATTGTTGAACCTTATTTTCAAACGTCCCAATAATGTCATTGATTATAAGCCTTTATATCCATCGATTGTGACTTTACTGGGTTTATGCTTGGTGATTTTACTCGGCAATTTATTAATTCATGATGGCCGAACCTTTCTGGCGGCTGCCGTTAACAGCATCGGCACACAGTCAAACATGCAGCTGCTATCACCAACCACGTGGAGCAGCAGCTTATTAAGCTTGCTGACAGTGACCAGCGGCGGTTTATTAGCCGCCATCACTTATCGACTCAACTACCGCTTGCACTACTCTAAGCGATGGTTTCAGCACGGCTTTGAAAAACGACTGGCACAACTCATCACCCTGGGCCAAAGCATCACCAAACAGACGGCAGATCAGCCGGTGCAAACCCACCTAGCCTTACTGCTTGGCACCCTGGTGATTGTTGTCGCCTCTGCTATGTGGCCAATACAATTTGTTGCAATGACACAGATAACTGCCGAACATGGCAGTGTGATCTACCAATTGCTAGTCACCCTCATTTTTATTGTGATTTTAGCGTCGATACTGGCCTTAATGGCGCGCTGGCGCTTTATGAGCAACATGCTATCCCTGGCAGTCATTGGCCTCTTCACGAGTTTATTTTTTATTATGCAAGGTGCTGCGGATGTCGCCATGACACAGCTATTAGTTGAGATTTTAACCGTGGTTGTTTTTGTGATCGTCTTACGTCATGATGAATTACACTATCATCCACAACCCGGTCATCTCTTGCGGAAAACAGCCGCGCTGCTCATCGCCGTATTACTCGGGCTGTTGATTCTGGATTTACTCGCTGGGGTTCTACAAAGCACACCGAGCAAAGCACTGCAACACTTTTACTTTAACCATAGTGTCATGGCTGCTTATGGTCGAAATGTCGTCAATGTGATTTTAGTTGATTTTCGCGCCTTTGATACACTGGGTGAAGTCTTGGTGGTCTTTGCCGTCGCACTCAGTATTATTGCCACATTCCAAGCAACGATTCAGCAACGGAGGACAGGCTAATGTCACTGCTATTAACCTATGCAGCACCTTTGATTTTCCGCATGATGATCTTACTCTCGATCTTATTATTACTCCGCGGACACAACTTCCCAGGTGGCGGGTTTATTGGCGCCTTAATTGCGAGCTGTGCGATCTCCTTATTAATTATTAGCAACCAGCTTTACCACCAACGAATTAAAACCTTACTCAGTCTGTTAATTATCTGTGGTTTGATCTGTTTATTAGCCAGTTTTTGCTTTGCCCTGTTTGCCGGCAAACCGGCGCTTACTGGTTTATGGTTCCAACTACACTTTGCCACTGAAATGATTAAACTCGGCACACCACTATTATTTGATATCGGCATCTACTGCTTGATTATTGGGAGTGTGTCACTCATTGTCACCAACATTGAGTGGCACGCCTAATGGATATGTTAATCACAACACTCAGCGTTTTAATCTTAATTGCTGGCATGAGTTTACTGTTGTCCAGTCATTTCATTCGTGGCATTTTGGGTATCATTTTAATTAGTATCGCCATTAACTTCATCCTGTTGATTGCCGGTGGATTATCGACAAAACACCCCCCTTTTCTCAATGGTATGGCACAACACCACTTGCTGGCTAACCCACTACCCCAAGCGCTGATTCTCACGGCCATTGTCATCAGCTTTGCTTTGATTATTTTTTTGGTCTGTTTGGTGCGTTTTTACTTAAAAACTGAGACCTCTAACCGTGAGGCCCTATGACGCATTTTTACGCCATACTCTTTGTACTTCCTTTAGTTGCCTGTATTACACAGAGTTTACCCTGGGGTAAACACCAAAGAATCTTACAGCTCATTTTTGCCTGGCTATGGCTTATTATACTCAGCAGCTTACACTTTGTTGATGATAAAACTCAGGTTATTCACTTAGGTAATTGGCAATCACCATTTGGTATCGCCCTGATGATCACCCCTTTCGTGCTGAACATGCTCAATGTCTTTGCTTTTGCCTGTGTGGCAATCAATCATTATGCCCTCAGTGACCAAGACCTCTTTGGCAAGCATCATAACAGCTATCGCTGGTTTTGCTTGGGACATTGGCTATTGGTTTTTGCGATTACTGGCGCATTAACGACGACGGATATCTTTAACCTCTACGTCTGGTCAGAACTCATGCTTGCTGCCGCTTTCATTGTCTTACTTGCGGTCAAGCGTCCAGCCATTAAAGCCGTCATTCAATATGCCTTGCTGAATATCACCGGCACCTTGTTTTTCTTGCTAGCGGTTGCGCTGATCTATGGCATTAGCGGCAGTTTAAGCTACGCCAAAATCGCAGGACAACTGCAAAACCAACCGTCAACGATACTGTTGGCTGCCTTGAGCTTGTTGATTGTTGGCTTAGCAGTGAAAGCGGCGGTCTTTCCACTGTATTTTTGGTTAACAACGGTTTATCACCGCACCAGTTATTCGGCCACAATGCTACTTTCCAGCTTATCGACGAAAACAATCATGCTGGTCCTGTTGATATTAAGCCGCTTATGGCTGCCATTTTTCACCAGCCCAACGGTTCACCATTTGCTACTAATTGGCGCTGCAGCAACGATGCTATTTGGCGTACTTGGTGCGGCATCACGCTGGCAAATCCGCCCTATTCTCACGTTTCATATTGTTAGCCAAATCGGGTATATCCTCTTTGCCATTGCGCTACCTGGAAGCTGGGCATTTGTCGCGGCAGCATTTTTTATCGTGCATAACGTGTTGGTGAAAACGAACTTACTACTGATTTCAGGGTTAATTGAACAACGCTATGGCTTATTTGACCTCAAACAATTACGGCAAGTGTGGCAACAACACCGATTGATATTAATCAGTTTTTTACTCAGCGCATTATCGCTCGCAGGCCTCCCACCCCTATCGGGTTTTTGGGGCAAACTGCTGGTATTTAAATCAGCGGTTGATCACCATAGCTATATCACATTGGCCATTGGTATTTTTGTCAGCCTGCTCACGCTATATTCGATGATTAAGATTTGGCGTTATGCATTTTGTCAGCAAGATCACAGCGGTCATCCAATCAATAATCAAAACAACCCTTACCCCAAAGGGGCTTTATTTGCTTCGCTATTATTACTGACAGCCATTATCATCATTAGCCTAAAGCCAGATACCGTTTTGCATCATTTGCAGCAGGATACCGGACTGTACACGCCACAAACGTATCTTCACTTATTGGGAGGGAAGTAACATTGGCCCACTGTTTTATTGAGATAAAGTCCTCTATTCAGAGGCTATCATTTCCATTGAGTCAACCATGAAACATCTCAACCCCCTTTATCTGCTCTGTTTTTTTGTTTTAATCTGGTGTGGATTTTCTAATAACTTCACTTGGCCAAATGGTGTGCTGGGCATTTTAATCTCCGCGCTGCTGATTTATTTCATGCCCATCAAATCACAACAACCCTTAGGCCGCTTTTGCTGGCTACCCTTTGTCAACTTAGTTTTCTATATGATTAAAGCACTCTGGGTATCGAGTGTACAAGTCATTTGGGATATTGTAACGCCACAACAACTGAGTCGACCGCAAATGATTGAGGTACCAATCTCCGTGACTCACCCGATTGAAATTTGGTTATTGGCTAACTTAATTTCACTGACACCTGGGACTTTAAGTTTAGATTATCAAGCCGACCAACAACGCTTATTGGTCCACGGAATGTTTGTTGACGACGCAGATAAAATGGTGCAAGACATTCAACATCATATTGAGCGCCGCATTCAAAAGGTCTTTCGTTATGACTAACTTCAACCATTGGTTAATTCTTCTGAGTTCCGGGTTACTGATCTTATCGGTCGTTTTATTAATCAGCTATCTACTCACCCTCAAGGACTTATTAATCAAACTGGTTTGTATTGAGTTACTCGTTAATGCCTTGCTGGCAAGTATTGCCCTGTGGGCGATTAAAACAGGGGCATACCTGTTAATTGATGTCTGCCTAGCACTGGCACTGGTGATGTTTCTCAGCACCATTGCCTACTGCCAGTACTACTTATCCCAAAAGGTCAAACAACCATGATACTTGTTGCGAATAGCTTTATTTTCCTCGGCGCTTTATTTATTTTCTTCGCCGCATTGGGTGTGGTGCGCTTACCCGATATTTATACCAAAATGCATGCCGCCACCAAATCTGGCACCCTCGGCTGCGGCCTAATCCTCATCGGCTCTGCCATCAAAATTGAGCAAGGGCATATCATCACCGAAGTCATTTTGTTGATTCTATTTATTGCTATCACCACCCCAATTAGTGCGCACCTAATCGCCAAAACCGCCATGCATCGCAATGATTCACATCAGGTACCACAGGATGAAATATAATTTTTAATAACAATTAATAATATCTTAATTACTTATATTTAAACTACAAAAAAATTTTATTTAAATGCTGTTTTTTTGTGAAAAATACTTGGGCCAGTTTTTTTTATCCGATTGCCACATCAATCTCTGTCATTTATGTCAATAAAATTAGTACGTCTTTGTCGCCACTGCTGTCACTTTTAATCTGTGTCAGTCTGGCTACCGCATTCTTTCATGTTGTCAGTTATCGAAAAATACGACTCATTTATCAAAGTGCTTTACACAATTGGCAGCAAAGCCTGCGCATCAATCTGCTCTTATTGGTCATTTGGGTATCAATGTTCTATGCCCTTAGCCTCATTAACCCCTACAGTTTTATCTTAATCTACTTTATTACACCAGCCATTATCACTTATGCCATTAAATGCAAACACGAGCCTCGCTACAGCACTTTCATCGCCTGCGTTGGCTTAAGTCTGGTGGCTTGTGCTTATTTACTCTTTTTCTATGGGCAATCTTTGTTTCATACAAAACAGTTGATTGGGATATTACTCTCAACAATCGGCGGTGTGAGTGCTTTTTACTATCGAACCTGTTCAGCACGTTACAGCCAAATGATCCCAGGTGGTGCTGTAGCCATTTTAGCTGTGCGTTCTTTTGGTATTATTATCGGGTGTATCGTCGGGTTGGCCTTGCTGTCTTTATTACACCAGCATCCGTTGACTGGTCTTGCTGTTAGCAATGGTCAGCTGTATCTCAATCTGTTAATTATTCTAATTTTATCGTTTGTGCTTCCTCTTTATCTTAACCAAAAAGGCATTGAAAAATGTGGCCCATTGATCCACTCCTGCATTGCCGCTATCTGCCCATTATCAACCTTAATATTGGCTTGCTTCTTTGGTTTCTATCACAACCACATACCCCAAGTTACGCTCTTATTCGTCTCATCTGTGGTCATTGTCATCTTACTGCTTTTACCCAAGATAAATGAAATGAAGTACTCATTACGATCTGTCTAACAGGTCTTAACAGCATGGCATACCCGAGGAGAATCCCATGAAAACCATTTTACTATTAGACCCCTATGTCTCAACCGACTACCTAATAAAGTCATTAAAGCAACTGGGATTTTTTACTATTGTACTACGCGTCAATCAGGCACACCGCTCAGCCGACAAACTCGCGCAACTTGGTTTTGATCACATCATCGATTCCAGCCATCAACTGGCTGATGATGTAAAAGCAATCAAGACCTTCATCGCTAAAAACGAGCTGGATTTAACCTTTGTATTGGGCGGCTGTGATGATGTTTCTATCTATGCTGAGAAAGTCCTGGCTGCGCTTTTACCACAGTATGCTAATTCACCACTGGCTGATTTAAGAACACAAAAATTTGAAATGCTTGAATTCTTAAAGAAAAAGGGATTAACCCATATTCAGCAAACGACAATAACGCAAGCAAACCACCTGGATAAGCGCCATGAATTAAGACATTTTCATTATCCCATTATTGTCAAACCCAACCGCTTCGGCTCAGGGCAAGAAGGTATCTGTGTTTATGACAGTTATCAACAGCTGGTGGACAACTTAAGCCAACAAATGCAGCAAAAGCACAGTAATTCACAATCAAACTTTTGTGAGTTCGTCGCTCAAGAATTTTTGCCCGGCCAAGAAATTGTGATTGATACCGTATCAGTCGCAGGCAAGCATCATATCGCAGGTGTACTTTTTTATATCAAAGAAGACCTTGTCTATCGTGAAATTTCACCCGCAAACTTCTGTCAAAAAGACCAACAAGCGCTCATTGATTATTCACGCCAAGTGCTTGATGCGATTGATTTTCAAAATGGTCTCAATCACATTGAACTTCTGTTTTCACCAACGGGCATTGAATTAATTGAAGTCAACCCCAGGATGTCTGGAGCTCATGGTTCAATCCAGGAGGTCGATCGTGTTCACAGTGGATATAATCAAATTGAACTGTTATTAAGCTTACTAGCAGGACACCAGCCAACCTGTCGAAAATTATCAAAGCGCCATGGTCGAGGTATCGTACTCTATAGCCGCACCGACGATATGCAACAAGAAATCAAGCAAAAACTGCCCTCTCTGGCATGCAGTGAAAAGTCGGTGCTGTATGTTGATCCAGTAAAACGTGAGGCCTGTTTAGACTTTCATGCTGCCTATGCTATTGTATTTATTGCAGACAATGACGCGAGAAATGTTGATAAAGACACCGCATTTTTACGGCACTTCGATCATCAACAATGGGTCACTGGCGCTGCCTAAAACATTTGGCTATTACGGACATCTTTGCAAAAAGCTGCTCTATATCGCTGTCACAGCCACTGGGGACTCAAACCCATCTGGCTTAATCGCCAACACCGCGCTATTCACTTGATTTAACAAGCGTTCCGCGGTGTTGCCAATTAACAATCCTTGGATACCAGAACGTGCTACAGTTCCCATGATCACTAAGTCAATGTGCCTGTCTTCAACAAAATAACGTAACTCTTCAGCCGTATCCCCTTGCAGCATATGAGTCTGGTAATCGCCAATATGTGATTGATTATGTTGCTGTAATGCCTGGAAGGCCGCGGCTTGTGATTTATGCGCGTCACGGCGCAACTGCTCTAGCTCAAGATCTGGCACACGAACATAAGCACCACTTAAGGTACTCTCACCTGCTAACTTCCACACGGTGACCAAATGACACTCCGCTTTTACTCGTCTAGCCAATGAAGTACCAATTTCAATCAACTTATTATTAAGCGCTCTGGCTTCGGATTCTTTGCGTTCTGGGTCGACTGCGATCATTATCCGCAAATAAGCTGCCTGATCTATTGGACTTTTAACCAGCCAAACCGGGCATTCCGCTTTCCGCACCAAGGACTGTGGTAGTGCATCAAAAAACCACGCTTTGACTGTCCGTTTTTGCACAAAATCATTCGCTGCAATAATTAACAAATCTAATCCATGCTGACGAGCATCATTAACAATCGCTATCACCGGCGAAGAAAAAATAAATCGTACCTGATGCGGACAAGGCAACTGCGTCGCAATTTTTTGTGCCACCTGGGTTTGTTGCTCACTTGACAGTCTGACTTCAGTGGGAATCAAAATACTAATCTGCGCTTGATTCGCGTCAAATAGACTCACGGCATGTGACAATACAGCGCTATTATCTGCTGCCAAACCGATTACCACACCAATTTTTTTAAAGCGTTGCATGCTTGCTATCCTCATGTCGAGACGATAGATTAAGGTTAGCACATTCAAAAAAAATCGGCACAAATGGTTTACAGCGCGCTCTTTGTTTTTGGCATTGTCTTAATTTTAGTGTGTAGCCATTACCTAGTGCTGTCCGCTTGCAAGCTCGGTCATGCTTTACACTGGCCAGACATTTTAATCGGCATTGTGATTCTAGGCATTGGCACGTCAATGCCAGAAATCGTCATTAGTATTTATAGCCACTTAACTGGGCATTCTGGCGTTCTACTGGGCAATATCCTCGGTAGTAACATAGCCAATAGCTTATTAATCCTCGGACTTGGGCTACTACTCAGCCAAAGAGTAAAACTCTCTTTTATCCCCTATCGTAAATCCTATGGCCTGATGATGTTACTCTCAGTGATTTTAACCCTGGCAGTTTATTGGCAAGATATTCCACGCGTTGTTGGCTTAGCCATTTTCATCGTCGGCATACTAAGCCTAATTCAAGCAAACCATCACCCAGTAGAGAATGTAATCACCAACAACACGACCAAGCCTCATATCATTGGTTATATTCTCTTATTATTTATTCTATTAATCGGGATCATGATCAGCGCACAACTCATTGTCAACAATGGCTTGCAACTTGCTGATACCCTTGGGCTAAACGGCCCCAGCTTCGCCGCTTTATTTATTGCAATTGGCACATCACTCCCTGAAATTGCCGTCACCATCGCGGCGGCATCACAGAAAAAATTATCATTGGTTTTTAGCACCGTGCTTGGCAGTAATATTGCCAATATCGCATTTGCAGTTGGCTTAAGTGCTTTGATTAAGCCCATTATCATTCACTCAAATCATATGCAGTTACTGGCTGTCTTGGCATTGGTTGCCAGCACATTGGTTGCCGTTATTATTAAGGCCACCAATCGACTAAATAAGTTATGGGGTGTTGGACTACTGATTTTTTATACATTGATTATCTGTTTAATCATTTAAAAGACCATCGTTGTCATTCAACCTTTAGCCTTTGTTTTTGAATTTAGCACGTTTCGATTTTTGCCGACGCTTAAAGTCACCAGCCTTAGATTTTTGGTGATGATGACCTCGTTGTTTACGTGATTTTTTTCTTTGCTCAAACTCGGGAAGCTCTAGCTCATTATCCGCTAGTGGTGCGGTATTTTTTTGCAATAAGTAAGCTAATGCCGCAGCTAATTCAAGCGCCGAGCATTCCAACTGTTTTTGCAATTTAATGGCTAACGTCTGATGTGCTCGTTGCTCGTCCACTTGCTCCAAAGCAACTGATATATCTTGCGCAAGCTGCGCACTCCTATTTTCCTGCATTTGACTTAATGATGGCGGTCTCACATGTCGAATTTTTTTCCCCGTCGCCGTTTCAATATCTTTGAGTAATCGCTGTTCTCTGGGGGTGACAAAAAGCAATGCTTTGCCAGTTCGTCCAGCTCGGCCCGTTCGCCCTATACGGTGAACATAAGATTCCGCATCCATTGGAATATCATAATTGATAACATGGCTGATTCGATCAATATCAATTCCACGAGCAGCGACATCCGTGGCAATAACAATATCAAGAGTGCCTTTTTTTATCTGATCAATCACTTGCTTGCGCAGCGTTTGTTTGAGGTCACCATTGAGTGCGGCAGTTGCATAGCCCCGTGCTTGAAGTTTTTCGTTTAACTCAAGAGAGTTGGTTTTTGTCCGCACAAAAATAATCGCCGCATCAAAGGGTTCAATTTCTAAAAACCGGGTTAATGCATCGATTTTTTGTTGTGATTTGAGCAGATAATAGCTTTGCTCAATCGCTTCTAATGCCGTTTGACTGGCCTTAATTTGAATATGTTGCGCACTGTTTAAATAATTTTTTGTTATTTTTTTTATTGCTGGCGGCATGGTTGCCGAAAATAATGCCGTTTGGTGCTGGTGTGGTATTTGTGCAAGGATCCACTCAACATCGTCAATAAAGCCCATACGCAGCATTTCATCTGCTTCGTCTAAGACAAGCATTTTAATCGCATTCATTTCCAGGGTGCCACGGCGTAGATGATCCATAACTCGTCCAGGTGTACCAACAACAATGTGTGCACCGCGTTTAAGCGCACGTATTTGCACTCGATATTCCTGGCCACCATAAATCGGGGCGACATGAAAATCATCGAGATATTTTGCATAACTCTGACAAGCTTCACTGACTTGAATAGCCAGTTCACGTGTTGGCGCAATAATTAAAATTTGCGGTTTTGCAAGTTTCAGGTCTATCAAAGATAAAGCCGGTAGCGTAAATGCAGCTGTTTTCCCTGTACCAGTCTGTGCTTGAGCAAGCAGATCTTGACCTTGCAATAAGATCGGAATGCTTTTTTCTTGAATAGGCGTTGGACATTCATAGCCCAGTTTATCAAGAGCAGCTAACAAGTTTTGTGACAAGCCTAGTGGTGAAAAATTAGATGACGACAATGAATAGCTCCTATGCGAGTCAATGAGTTTGCTTCAAGCTGGAGTCAATTCAATGGGCAACTGTGATTAACTATAGCCATGGTAGGGTAAAAATTCTTCGGCAGTATACCCCACATTCAGTCTACAAGGGAAAATATTTCAGAAACTACGCAAGGTGTGACGACTATGACTAATCATCGACAAAATGATGACGTTTTAGCCAATCGTTTTTTTACACTGGGTCTTTGTGAGCTACTTTGCAGTTTGACCTCTATTGACACTGCTCTTTGATCACATTCTTTGTGCATCAATTTGTTCATTATGCTGGTATGGAAACTTCAAAATCAGTAGAATAACTCACTTCATGCAGCCACGTATTTTTGCTCAGTTTTAAGACGGTAAAACCACACCAATGGCTCGCCTGAGAAAAAATACTTCCGTCGCGATAAGGAGATTACCATGCAACAATACCTCAACCTCATGCAAGATGTGCTCAATAATGGTGATGTCAAATCAGATCGCACAGGCACTGGCACCTTAAGTGTCTTTGGCCGTCAAATGCGTTTTGATTTATCTCAGGGGTTTCCGCTAGTCACCACCAAGAAATGTCATTTACGCTCGATTATTTATGAACTATTGTGGTTTCTGAAGGGCGAGACCAATATCAAATATTTGCAAGATCATGGTGTCCGCATTTGGAATGAATGGGCAGATGATGCGGGGAATTTAGGGCCAGTATATGGCGCACAGTGGCGTGCTTGGCGTAATGCCGATGGCAAGGCCATTGATCAGATCAGCCAAGTCATCGAACAAATCAAAACCAACCCTGATAGCCGCCGGCTGATTGTTTCAGCCTGGAATGTTGGTGAGCTTGATCAAATGGCACTCATGCCCTGTCATGCTTTTTTTCAGTTTTATATTTCCAATGGCAAACTATCTTGCCACCTGTATCAACGTAGCTGTGATGTATTTTTGGGCTTACCTTTTAATATTGCCAGTTATGCGTTGTTGACGTTGATGGTAGCACAGCAATGCGATTTGAAGCCGGGTGATTTTGTCTGGACTGGCGGTGACACACATCTCTACAGCAACCACCTCGAACAAGCAAAATTGCAGCTTAGCAGAAAACCATTTAAGCTACCAACATTGGAAATTACGCGTAAACCACCGTCAATTTTTGACTACCAGTTTGAGGACTTTGAGATTAAGGATTATGAGTGCCACCCGCACATCAAAGCAGCCGTCAGCACCTGATCAACCAGCAGAAAACGGTGAAGGGAACTTACATAATACGTCGATGGCCGTTGCCGAGGCAATTGCCGCATTAAAGGGTTTTGATCGAGCTTACGCACCCGTTAACTCTAAACAACTGGTGCAAAACCTTGCAGCTGCGGCAAACTTAACCTTAGACCAAGGTTTTAGCCCCTCACCGTTTGGTTCTTCCCATCCTGATCATTCGACATCAAACAGCCCTGACCCAAGAAAATATCAAGAAAACCCGAATCGCCAACCCCTGTCACGACAAAGCAACCGTTATCGCGAGCTATTGCTTGAGGTTAACTACATGAACGCCTATGTTGTGCAAGGCAAAATTAATGGTCGTTCTGCCAGCTTCTTAGTCGATACGGGCGCAACACATGTCTCAATTCCTGAACGGGTTGCACGAGCCTTAGGCCTAGAACCCCTAGGTCGTGCAGGCACATCAAGCACGGCCAATGGCACCATCACCGTCTATCCAACACAAATTCGTGAATTACGGCTTGGTGATATTGTTTTACATCATGTCAGCGCCAGCATTAATACCGCAGACCGTGGTCACCAGATTTTATTGGGCATGAGTGCATTAGGCGAACTTGAAATGCAACAAAAGCAAGGTAAATTATTGTTGCGACAGCCCCTTAATAGAAAACCACAGACTGACAAGCCTCATTAATCCGTTATAATGATCACAGGATCACTTTCATCAGACACCATGAAAATTATCTTCGCGGGTACCCCTGAAATTTCTCGGATCGTTTTGCAGTCTTTACTCAACAGCGAGCATGATATTGTTGCCGTTTACACGCAACCGGATCGTCAGTCTGGTCGTGGCCGCAAACTCACGATGAGCCCGGTAAAAGAAATCGCATTGGCACATGAGTTAACAGTGAAACAACCCAAAACCCTAAAAACTATCGAGACGCAACAAGAACTCGCAGAATTCAATGCAGATCTCATGATTGTTGTTGCCTATGGTTTATTACTACCACAAGCTGTCTTGGACTCCCCGCGGTATGGTTGCTGGAATATCCATGTCTCCTTGTTACCACGCTGGCGAGGTGCTGCACCGATCCAACGAGCAATTGAAGCCGGCGATCAACAAACCGGTGTTTGTGTTATGCAGATGGATGCAGGGCTGGATACTGGCGATATTTTGCGCCAAAAAATTTGTGACATTCAAGCAAATGATACCGCTCAGCGATTACATGATCGTTTAGCATCCTTAGGGTCCGCCTGCTTACAAGAAGCCCTAGTATTATTGGCAGAAAACCAATTGAGGCCAAAAAAACAAACTGAACAGGGCGTCACTTACGCAAACAAATTAAGCAAAACAGAAGCAACCATTGACTGGCGAGGCAGTGCCATTGACATAGCAAACAAAATTCGCGCATTCAACCCTTGGCCTGTGGCACAGTTTTTATACCAAAACCAGATGATCCGCATTTGGTCGGCACACGTACTTGAACAAACGACAACCACTCGGCCACCTGGTACCGTCATTAGTGCCAACCGCCAAGGCATTGATATAGCAACCGGTGATGGCATACTTCGCCTCATCGAGCTACAGTTTCCCGGCGCCAAACGTCTGCCTGTTGCCGATATTCTCAACGCCAAGCCTGATTTTTTTATGACCTCTGACGTTGACATAAAGGGGCCGCTGCGAGCGGGTTTATAGTGAGCAATCGCTAAACGAAAAAAAATGAGCAGTTTTTCATTTTTTCAACGACGCTGGGTGCCGCTAGACATTGGTTTGCAACACGCCCATAAACCCAAGGCAATAAAAACGCCCAAATACATACCCGCAATAAGATCACTAACAAAATGGGTATTCATCGCCAAGAGTAAAAATGCCATCAAAAAACTCAATAACACCGCAATCGGAATTGCCCGACGATAATAACAACAGATAGCGGTTAGTCCTGCACACATCACTGACATATGCCCAGAAGGGAAACTACCAGCTTGTAGCCAGTGAAAACCATACAGCTGCGATTTCCTGACAAATAACAAGGTAGCAGAGTCAGCATAACGCGGGCCAATACGCCCCAGTAAAAACTGCAGCAATGTCTTGATAAAAAAACTAAATGCCGTACTCAAACAAACTAGCGCTATACATGACATCAAGCGCCCACGGCAACCACGACAGTGAAAGATATAATAGATAACGAATAGCGGCAACATCAAACTATAAGCACCCTGTGTCAACAGAAATGCCGCATACTGACCAAAGCTTTTATTACGCGGATTGAAATGAAAAAGATGTTGCATTGCTATCGCAGTTGGCCGATCCAGCCAATAATAGCCAATCAGGCATAGTACCACGACCAACAGTGTGATGATGAAAAATACCCGGTGACATTTCAATGCCATACAAAAGGTTTTGTGACTGATTGACAGAGACATTAGCTAACAGACTAAACTTGATATCGTACCTATTTTACCCTAAGACCTAGCCGACGGTGAACAGCCGATCAATATCAAAGGCCTTAAACGAAGATTTAACCTTTGAATCCCTTAATATCAAGAAAACAAGGATAAACCAAATTCAAGAAATTAATGCGACGGAACCAAGGGTTACTAGGGAGTGTCCGTTAAAGTGTCGCTACGCCAAAGTCTTCCGAGTAATCCACATTACGCAATATGCGTAGTATAATTTGCGTAATTTTTTTAATCTAATAGCGCAAACTTAATCAAAGAATCTAAAACTCGATACTTTGCTTCATTATCTTGGTATACGTAATCCTTTTCGATAAGCACCTTCATTGCTCGATGCACACTAGTTGGCGCGATTCCACATATTTGAGAATATTCACTACTAAAAGGATGCTCTACAAACCCATCTTGAGCAATTCGAATCAACAGTTTTCGTTGGTTTACCTTTAATAATGCTACCTCTTGCTCAACTCTAGATATGTTGTCGTTTACATAGTCACGCCAAGCGCCATAAACGATATCACCAATTGGTGGCTTAGGTTTCCTAAAGACTAATGAACAGAGCTTATTAACATAGAATGGATGCCTCTCTGTACAAGAGAAAACAGCTTCAAAAAAGTCATCAGATAAAGCATCACTCCACCTATCATCAGCAGCTTTATTAATCTGAGCAATGTAATGAGCTTCAGAGATTCGGTCCAGTTTAATCTGATCACAAGAATTGAAAAAAGGACGACTATCATCATTAAACATTCTCTCAATGAGGTGTCTATTGCTGCCAGCAAAAACATACACCACAGATTTTGCCTTTTGCATGGCCTCTCTAATGGCAGCTTCTATACTTTTGTTAAAAGTAACTTCTGCCAGTGTTTGAAATTCATCTAAAAACAAAATGCCACGCTGTGGTTTTGCACGTTTAGTTAGGTAATCATCTAAACGCTCTAATGCTGCAAGAACTAAATCAACTGGTTTAACTTCTTTCCTAGAGAACTGAATAGCTATTTCATCATTGTGTAGAGAAACTTTTAATTGCAGTGAACTCAGGAAATCGCTTGCTGCCTTTAGACGTTTTTTTGGGGTTTTTTCTACCTGCCCCATAAGACGGCCAATACCATTCAATATGTACTGGGCAATCTCTTTTTCATCCAATGCTTTGTACAGATCCACATGGGCATAAGGATAGCCAGAAAGACTAAATGCTCTAAGAGCAAGACTGGTTTTACCATACCTTCTAGGTGAAACCAGTAATGATGGTGTACCTGTATTTAAGTTATAAAGTAAATGTTCCGTTTCATCTGTGCGATTACAAAAAGCGTCACCTTCTGCAATTAGAGATGGAAAGTAATTTTTCATATTTATACTCAGCAAGTTCAATACGCATACCGTACTACGCAAGTTGCGTACTGTCAACAAGATACTAGTGGAATGTTCTTACCTACATTCCCGCGACCTCCTGGAGTGTCAACACTAATCCGGACAGTCAGCGTAAGACTGGTTGGTTGACAGGGCTAAATCAACGGATGATTTTTTAAAATCTTTGGTGTAGGATTCATTACTTCCTTTACCCATTGAACAGATCCTTTCTAACTTAAAGATTACTACGGAATTGACTGTTTCTTAAAGTGCAGCCACTCAAAACCCACGCACAGGAAAAAGATATATCGGTTGTTCAAAACTTTCGACACCACTCGAATTAGGCCCCATTACTTCAAAGGGATGGCGATAGAAAGAATTCCCTCTATCCCTAATACTACCAGCCTCAATAGCATAAACTACTGCGACGACCTCACCCGTATCTGGATACCTGAAGTTGTTAGTAGCCGAGACTCCTCTCGTCGCAATAATCTTTCTATTAGTTGCATTAACCATCTGCCTCTGCAAATCTTCTGAGACAAGACAGACACTACATAATATAGGATCTTGAGGACCTGCTCTATCCTTGTTGCCTGATGCCATTTTTGCTACATGCTCTAACAAAAATGCCTCCCAATCCTTATCTCCCTCTGCTGCTCCGTGTGCAACAAAATTATCAATAGATTGTGCATCGGGGAACATATCTGTTGGTACATACGCGGCACCAACCTCATTTGTTTGACCCACTGGAAACATATTTAACCGACCGAAGTTATCTTTAACCTCCATGTTCCCAAACTTAATACGACGATAGCCTTCAGGAACGATCCCTGCCTTGTATGCTTTGTACATATTTTCTAAATCCGACCTCACAGAATTGGTCGAAATCGCTGGAGGAGGCCCATCATAAACATCAGGAGGAGGGAGGTCGTCATCTATCAAGGGAGGCTGTTTAGTTAATGCTTCATAACTTGCTGTCCCCGATGATCTAGAAAATATATTAAACTTACTAAACGCATAAGCCCCCAAGCCCCCTTGTATGCCACCCATTGCACCGCTGGTTAGCAACGAGCTGGTATTAAACCCCGGGCTAAATACTTGTGC
>CBFIHN010000026.1:0-21949 GCA_965662575.1 Gammaproteobacteria bacterium | reverse complement strand
CCCTATAGAATTATCCCATGACAGTATTAGCCGCTGGTTAAACAGCAAGCACTTTAAGCCGAGTGAAGTCTGGTCGACGACCGAAGAGCTTGTCGATAAAAAAGCGCCCAACCTTTTAATTGCAGACGATACTGTGCTCTCTAAAAAGCACAGCATCGTGCCGTTGATAAAGGCGGCGCCACTGTTGACTTTATGCTGTCAGAGAAACGCGATCGAAAATCGGTGATGAAATTTTTCAAGAAGTCTATTGGTTCCAGTGGTTTGCCAGAGAAAATCACCATCGACAAAAGTGGTGCTAACGCGGCCGCTTGTCATCGCCTTAACATGCTGTTGTTCTTATCAGGAATCTACTGTTTATTCATTGAAATACGACGAATCAAATACATCAAGAATATCGTGGAGCAAGACCATCGATTTATTAAGCGGATTACTAAGTATACCAAGGGCTTCAAAAGCTTTGCCTCAGCCGAAGCAACCATTGGTGGAATTGAGTTGCAGCACATGCTTAAAAAAGGGCAAATGGAAAATGCCAGCAGTCAACCAACTTGGAGGCAATTTTATGACCTCGCAGCATAATTGTGCCCCCAGGTTACTGTGCTTGCGTGATTGAAAATTAATGCGACAGAACCAATAAAAACACCACGGCCGTCAGCCCGTGGATTGTTAGTTAATGTTGAATCGTTATAGCACCATATGTAAATAACGGGTCTGCCAAATAGCCTCTGAAGAAAGACCCCCCAGAGGTTTTGCAGGCACCAAGCCAAGGATTATTCAAAAAACATGCCAAGTAATTCGCTGTAGTTAATGCGTTTAAATCCACAATATAATACAGACCAGAAAATAGCTGTATAAATTCTACTGGAGGGTGAGGCGCTACCCCGAAATTGACTATGTCAATCTCATGACCTTGCCTCAAAACAGGCGGTGTTGACGTAGTTTGGATAAAACGCGGACTACCATCAGTATCAATAAACAGGCTAATCCAACCACCCAACCCTCGCTGAATTCCTGCAATATGGGTATTTAAAGTTTCTGTACATGCTTCGGAATTTGGCTGGCATAGGACATAGATAGGTTTTTGATCCTTATCATAGGCTATGATTTGCACCGTATGATCACTGTAAATCAATAGCTGTTTGATTTGTATTTTTTGTGATGGTTTATAAGCGGGAACATTATCAAGAGCTTCAAGCGTGACAGAAGAGACTGAACCGCTCTCAGTTCTATTAAGCTGATAAAAATGATAGGCGCCATCTACCAGCTTTGCTCCGTATGTTCCACCATATTTTGAAGTAATGCTGGATATTACGGACAACAAATTTTGATTCCCACCGCCTTCCAACGAATGACAGTCAACACCGTCAAACTCCGTTTTTGATGGAATACAATAACGATCATAAAAACCTGTTTTAAGGTTTTGAATATACAGCACAGGCGTCGTTGTTCCCGGAGCATAAGCAACAGTGAGTGGACCCAATGTGTTAGCTAACTCACCGCCATAGATGTCCTCCCCGCCAGCATTTATCGACGCAACAAATGACGTGGATTCACTTGTCTTTCTATCCGTGAGATTCATATAAAACCTAGTAGGATCTATTGGCAACAGTTCTTGTTTTTGTAATTCACCCTCAATGGAATAATTTACTTTTAACGCGCTATTTTGAACATTATCTAAAAATTGACCTGAATATTCGATTGCAAGCTCACAACTATTACCAGACTTTAGCGTACTCCCAATACAACTACCAGAAATAGAAAAACTTTTAGGTGGCGCTGCATACGAATGTGATGACACCACCGTTGCATTATCGATCACAAATGAATTTGCACCTGTGTTCTGAATGACAAGTGCTGCTTTTTTGCCAGGGTACAAGTTAATAAAATGAATTTCTCTGGTATTTTCATCGTCGCGAAACTCCAACGGTTCGCCATAAATAACGACTTTTTTTTCTACTGAAGGTTCACTCTCCTCTGGAGAGCTTGCAGCATAATCAGTTGCGTTAGTTAAGTCTGCCGAAACCCTACTACTCTGTGGAAAACTTTCTGCATGTCCGCTTGCCTCAATTAAAAATGAACCATATTCATTACTATTAAACATAATCTCACAGGATTCGCTGGGCGGCAAAATCCAACCTGTACTTCCTTTATCTGGACAGGTGATTTGAGGAGCCTCTGATAAACCAGATGGTACATTTATTTTGATGCCTTGTAGTGCAATTGCAGCATTATTTTTCAGGTAAAGCTGTACGTTCTTGTCTGGCTGTGTGAATATTGTGCCCTTCGGCTCAAAAGAAAGCGCATCTGTTGGTATCGAGGAATCAAACGCAATATCTGCAACTGGTCTTAGCTCTGTAATATCACTTGATTCAGCGCTGACTTTGATATCAAAGCGCCCCACAGCAAGACTTTTAACAAACAAATCACAACTGTCACCTCCCGTGAGCTGACCAGTGCAACCATTACGAATACTGATGTCTTTATCATTGCTAGGCTGATAAGTGATATTATCCAAAGTAAATTTACCGGTATTTATGAGCCTTATTTTTTGCTCCTTACCGGCAGAAACCTGAATAACTGCCTTACTTGGGCTAACCGACAAAGGATTTGCTGAATACACATTAGCCACAACAGTTGCAAATGAAAGCTCTTTTGAACCTGCCATATGGCCACTAACGCCGAGAGTATGAGTACCGTCGGAGACTCCCTTGATTAGAAAAGTACAGCTACTGCCATCACCAGCCAATGATTGGCCAGTACAATGATCTAGAGTAGGAGGCACCTCCAACCCTTTGGGCACATCTAAATGCAAATTTGTTATTTTAAAATGCGCATTGCTTGTTACAGTGATCTCTTTGCTTTTTGAAAGTTCTAAATTTAACGTTTTTTCTGATACCGTCAGATAATCCGCAGGCTCAAAGAAAGTGTTAACAGGTAAAATCACTGACTGTAAGGGTGGGCCTGACGACCTTTTTGCCGTGATTTTGAGGTGGAAAGAACCCAATAAATTTGCTTTGAGGGTAAAGGAGCAAGAACCCTTAACACCCAGCACTGCATTTTCGCATGAGTTGTTTACTATACTAATTCCCTGCTCTTGAGCTGTTTGGTCCATTGTTAATTGAATACTGTTAACACTCAAAGTTCCTTCATTAGTTAGTGTTACTTTTTTTTCCTTGCCAACAGCCAAGCTGAGCTGGCCCACACCCAGAGACAGAATACGCTCTGGATCAACGTTGACAGTAAGCGTTGCAGAAGCATCTTGTGAATCAAGCAATATTCCTGCTGCCGTGATCTCAAAAATGCCTTTTTCCTCAGCCGCCACCATAAAACTACACTTGTCTTCGGGCCCTAAAACTACTCCTTTACACTGGTTATTTGTAATATGTACCTTTTCCGGCAAATCATCTAAATTTAGATGCACGTTGCTCATAGTAAATGGTGAAGCATTTATAATAGAAAGTGTACGCCCTTCATTAACACTGAGAAAAGGCTGATTGCCGGGCTCAAACCTTAAATACTGTGTTTCTGGGTTAAAAACAGACACTGCAAGTTTGAGACCAGGAGCTTTGCCACTGCCAACCCCAACCGCAAGACTAAATAGCCCATGATGAACACCCGTGACGTTAAACTGACAGGCCCCCCCGGGTTGCAAGGTAATATTTTGACAGCCCTGGGTTATTGAAGCACCAACACTGTCAGAAATATTCGTGACTAATGGCACATTACCGTTATTTTTTAAAGTAACACTTTTAGATTCGCCCACCTTTAAAACCAGCTTCTTAGGGCTAATCGCCAATGGGTTTTTGAGATTTGTTGTAATACTAAGTGTCGTTGCTTTTATTGGCACTTGATCGCCAATAAAGCCGTTTACTTGAACGTTAGACGTACCAAAATTACTTGTTAGTCCAAATTGACAGGATTTACCAGGGGCCAATGTAGTGTCATTACATCCATTTGGTGCAATAATTGTTCCAGCTGAATCAGAGCTTAGCTTAATGTTTTGCACCGCTACTGTCCCCACATTCAAAACTTTAAATAATTGTTTTTCATCAACTGTATTAATAACTTTGTTGGCGGGCAAAAATTGCAGATAGGTGCGATTCTGAAAATATAAAGTAAGTGTAAGAGGTTCAGCATTGACTGAATGTACACCTGTTGTAGCGCTTGCGTTTAATGTCAAACGACCTAACTTCTTGGCAGTGATCTTAAATGTACAGCCAAGGTTAGGGGCAAGGCTTGTCTGAAGGTTTGCACACTGATTATCAGAAATACTTATGGCAGATCCACCACTAATATTAATATCCGTTAAATTAAAGCCCCCTGTATTTTGAAGTCTTAATGTCACTGTGGAGGCCACAGGGATACTTAAGGAACGCGGCTGAATAAAAGATAGTCCTGCCGCCTTCGGGTGAGGCTTTGGAATAACCTTAAGGTATACAACATTCACAGGAACCAAATGATCACCCAAATAACCCTGAACCTTAACTGGGTACCGCCCTGGGCTCTTAGCATAAACTGTAAGATCACAAGACCCTTTCGGACCTAAACTATACACTGAAGTTGAACCGGCTACTTCTGTACAGTCTGTTTGAGTAATTTCAATATTCTGCTGCCTGCCAAAGGTCAGTTGATGTATGGCTTGCTCACTATAATTTTTTAGCTTTAGCACAATTGACTGCCCAACCTGAATAGTTGGGTTGTCACCATTGGGCGTTATCAAGCGCATATATGAAGTGTATGGAGAAAAACTTAAAATAATTTTCTTTTTTGAAAAGTTAGTGCTATAAGAAAGAACCAAACTGGTAGGCATCCAGCGATTCTGTTGAACCCATTTGACGTCAAATGTGCATGAATCATTTCCTGCCTTACCACAGGTGTTATTTGATACCTTTAAATCATCGTTTGGTGCAAAGTGAATTAATGATGTATCACCGCCTGTTATTTTTATTTTCCAAGACTTTCCTTTGAGTGTTTTATACTTAGGTGCAAACTCCACGTAATTGTCGTTTGAATCAAAATAAAAATACTGATAAGTAGATTGATCATTAAAATGAATAAGCAAACTCTTCCTGCTATCCCCGATAGTTGCTTGGACCGATTGACTATCCTTAAAGCCAGAACCAGGTTTAACTTCAAGCACCAATGAACAAACCTCAAATGGTTTTAACTGCAAACCTGAAAAACAGCTTGAACCTGTGTCACTTAGTTTGCTAGGAACACGCAAATAAAGCGCTTGCGTCTGCATGCTATTATTACGAATAAAAACAGTTTTAGGGTGACTCAAGCTTAAGAGTAACTCGCTAATTTCTGTGTGCTCTGCCCCATCAATGGATGCTAAAAATGCTAGCCCCTGCTGCTTAATCAAAGAGCTAACAGGCTTCGTCGGAGATAAATAACTTTTGCTACCAGAGAAATCTTGTGCCACAGCACCTAAAATATCTTTAGTGTTATTGCCAGCGCAATAAACCTGACCATCAACTCCCAAATAGCACAAATACATTGTCTTTACAGTTGAGCCACCAAGCACCAAACCACTGTTAGTATCAGGGCTCACCGCACCAAACTGTATTGGATAAGGATTATAGGCAGATTTTATTGTTTCTCCTGGCTTACTCAATTGTGCACCCCAGCAATAAACCGCTGGCGTGTCATTACCACCTATACGATTAACACCCAATGCACAGGCACGAAACATCCCTGTTGTGATAGAATGCGGATTAAACCCTTCGGGCAAAGCAACCTTTCCGGCATAATCTTGTCCCCAAACACCATACTGACCTAGCTGGCCATAATCCAGCACAACACCATATCTGCCATCAGAAGACCGATACGTCGAGCCAACCAGTCCCCAACAGTATACTTGATTATCTTGCCCTTGAGCGCCTTGTGCTAATGCGCAGGCATAGGGCGCTGGGACCCAACCAGGCTGAGTACCGTGGCTAGTCATAGAGTTTTTAGGTAACGATATTTGCAGAACCTTTGCTGTCCATTTTTCCAACCTGGGAGGAAAGCCAGCATCCAAATAATAAACTGGGTTCAAACCCAAAGGGCTATCACTACCAAATAGCAATGGCGAATAACCCATACAGGCTGCGCCACCACTAGCTGGTGCAACACAAGTTGCAAAAGCACCTGCACTAATAGAACTATAAACAGCACCCAGCGGCTTAATAGCTACAGGCTCATTGCAAATTTTACCCAGACATGAATTGTTGCCTGACTGAGCAAGATAGTTATTGCCCCAACAAAAAAGTTGCGATACTTTTTTGCCCTGATTATTTGCATAATCACCCACAGCGCAAGTATGCAAATACCCAACACTAACCTGCTTAAAGTCAACATTACTATAACCTGCAGGCTCTTCAACTGGCTGCGGCTCATATTTAACAGACGTTGCCAACACCCCCGTTCCTAAACTACCCTGGTCGTTATACCCCCAGCAGTATAGATTAGTTTTTACACCTGAGCCTTGAGCAGATGGATCAACTATCGCACAAGCAGAGGTAGGCCCAACGGAAATACCCAATGCCGGCAAAACATGTTTTCTAGATACATCCAATATAGGGACCGCAACAGGCAGTGCACTCATAGACAAAGGCTGTCCTGTCTTGGCATTTTCTACACCCAATAGTCCATAAGCGCCATTTCCCCAGCAAAAAATACGCCCCGAATCGTTAATATAACAAGCCGTACCATTTGAAGAAGAAAATGTTTTCAGTCCAAGCGCCAATGAGGCAGCACTTGACTTCAAAGCAGGCTTTGCTGTCGTTAAATCGATAGGGATTAAGGATTTTTCAGGAACATTATTTGTTGACCAACAGCTATAGGTTATCGGCGTTTCGCCCATAGAGCCAACCGTATCAACCGAAATGGTATAAGTCGCTGCTGGCTCTGCTTGATTAAAAAATTGAAATGCCGCAGTGACACAAGGTTGCGACGTACCATCATCGCCTTCGGGGCAATTAGAATTAGGCTCAAGCGATAACACCTGACTAGATGAACCCTTCGTTCCAGTGGCGCTAGAGTAAGAAATACTACCAGACGAGGCACCACTTCCATATTGCGGCGTTTGAGCACTATGAACATTATCCCAAGAAAACTTGATATTTAACCACGGTTGCGAAGGCGTTCCTGATGAATAATTGGGAGCGGTTACCCAGTTATCGTTATTTTGACCGGTAAACTGACAGTAAATTTCAGAGGCACTATCAGAAGCATCACCAGCTGCGGCTTTAGTGCTCTGAGCAGAAAAACTCATCTCTGAGGTTGATAGCAAATAACCGGTACGCAGACCTTTATTTGTTGACACATCAGCAACACAAAAAGTAGAAAACACTAATAAAAGAAATACAAAAATGGACCGCATTTTGATCATAAATGTAATCATATATCAAAGACATGCTTAAATATTAGTTGTAAAAACTAAATACGCAAATTTGGTTCTGTCGCATTAATTTTTATTTTTTATTAGCCTTAAGTTGGATAATTTTGCCGCAAATTGCACTCAATCTTCACCCCTAGATCACCCCCGAAGGTGATTTTAGATTCTAAGTTGAGGCTAAAATGTTCTGTAAGTCGTTGAAAAATATGGTGCCCGCAACAAGATTTGAACTTGTGACCTCTCCCTTACCAAGGGAGTGCTCTACCCCTGAGCCATGCGGGCAAGATTGGAGCGGGTGATGGGAATCGAACCCACACTATCGGCTTGGAAGGCCGAAGTTCTACCATTGAACTACACCCGCTAAGGACCGTTTGGCAGAAAATTGATGGTGGAGGGGGAAGGATTTGAACCTTCGAAGGCTGAGCCGACAGATTTACAGTCTGTTCCCTTTGACCACTCGGGAACCCCTCCATAAACCAGAGCGTCAGATAATAGGGAATTCTCAAACGCAGGTCAATAGTCATAGAGAAATTTTGGGTGATGTTGTATAGCCATTGATAAAAAACAATGGTGGTATCATGCATGAAAAAAACCATTTAAAATAACATGCGCCTTCAATCAAAGCGGTGTATTACCGAAAATAAGTTGTGGATCACGATTTAATTCGCACACCCTTATTCATCAAATACAGTGCCAATGCAAATAGAATGACGACTAAACCAACCAAAACACCTAAAGCAAAAAATTTTCCTGGATAATCAATACCAAGCATCGCATAGCGGAATAGCTCAATAATATAATAAATTGGATTTAAATGTGATAGCCCACGCCAAAAAGGTGGCAGTAATGAAATACTGTAAAACACACCACCGAGATAAATCAACGGAGTTAAAGCGAAGGTAACAATAATCGAGGTATCATCAAATTTTCGGGCAAAAATTCCATTCA
Source organism: Gammaproteobacteria bacterium (assembly GCA_965662575.1). Lineage (GTDB taxonomy): Bacteria > Pseudomonadota > Gammaproteobacteria > Francisellales > CACEW01 > CBFIHN01. The sequence continues at coordinate 13,623 of CBFIHN010000026.1, read as the reverse complement.
ATAAGCCAGCTAAGGAAAATAGCAAGCTGGTTAAAATAACCACCAGGGCACTTAACAGCAAATGAGCCATGTGCATCCCAGAAAACAAGCTGCCGATCATGGCAGTAATGAAACCAACCAAAACACCACGTAGTCCACCAGCGCTGATATACCCTAGGATAATCAAATAGTTGGGTATGGGTGAGACAAGCAGTTCTTCAATCGAACGCACGTAACGTGCAATATAAAATGAGCCCACGACATTGCTGAATGAATTGGTAATCACTGCCATCATAATTAGACCAGGCGTAATAAACACCATGTAGTCGATACCACTCATTTGGCCAATGCGACTACCAATCACATGGCCAAAGATCATAAAATACAAAGCCATTGTGATCGCTGATGGCAATAAAGTTTGTGGCCAAATGCGCACAAAACGGGAAATTTCTTTGCGGACTAAACCGAAGTACCCGATCAGATAAGTTTGGCAGTTCATATCGTCTCCCGTTGTAGTGTTTGTAAAAATAGGTGTTCTAAGCGGTTCACTTTATTGCGCATACGGTTCACGTCAATACCTTGCGAGGCTAGCTGCTTGACCACATCGCTAATCGATTGATCGTCATTGAGATCAACTTCTAAAATACCTTGATCGATTAAACGATATTCAATATCACTTAGATTGACCTGGGTGATATCATGCTTCAAATATAGAACAAAGGTTTCACAGACTGGTCGATCAAGCAACTCTTTCATGCTGGTGTTTACCAAGATTTCGCCTTGATCAATAATCGCAATTTTCTTACACAGGTTTTCAGCTTCCTCAAGGTAGTGTGTGGTGAGAATAATGGTTTTACCTTGTTCGTTGAGTTGGCGCAAAAATCGCCACATGCTTTGGCGGATTTCAATATCGACACCAGCGGTAGGTTCATCCAAAATTAATAGTGTTGGTTCATGCATCAAGGCCCGTGCAATCATCAGTCGGCGTTTCATGCCGCCCGATAGGCGATTAGCCAATTGATGGCGTTTTTCCCAGAGCTCAACCAATTTGAGATATTTTTCTGCACGTTGCTTGGCAATAGGGCGAGGCACACCAAAAAATGCCGCTGCGTTAGTCACAATTTGATAAGGTGTTTCATGCATGATGAAGTTAAATTCTTGCGGCACCACCCCCAGTTGCTGTTTGGCTAAAGCAGGTTGCTGATGCACATCAAAGCCAGCAATATTGACCACGCCAGAGGTTTTATTGACTAAGCTACTGATAATACCAATCGTTGTTGACTTGCCAGCGCCATTAGCACCAAGTAATGCAAAAAAGTCTCCTTGCTCGACGCGCAAATGAATCCCTTTGAGCGCTTCAAAACCATTACTATAGGTTTTCTTCAGGTGACTGATTAATAGTGCGGGAGTACTCACTTTTATTCCTGTATTTCTAGAAAGTTAGAAATTTTAAAGAAATCGATGGCCAGAGTCAAATGCCCTTAATACGACAATATCGTAATATATTTATTGAATAATTCAATGGTAAAAATGGAATATTTACTATAAAATCAAGTATATGAAGGTGTATAACATAACTGATTTTTTTTATGTTTTTTTACTGGCAATGATCATGCCAGTAGCTCAGGCTGGACAACTTTTAGGAACCCGTCAAGCTAATGAGCTCGGTGGTCTAACCAAACAAGGGAATGGTGCTCACGTCACGCAAATAAATCGCTACCATCTCACAGGCCAACTAAAACAAAGTCATAACCGCAACCGACAAACAACTTCTGGCATTTTCTCAACTACCGGCCAATTGACCCAAATGGTTCGTCAAGGTAGCGCCGCTTCCGGGACCGTTCGACCAATTGCATATCATTACAACCCAGTCAATTATCGCTTAAATACTCTCAGTCAAGGTGATTACCAAACCGCATATCAATATACCATTGGCGGCAAACTTGTTGGTAAGCAAATACAACACGCCAATGACAGCAACTATGCTTACCACGTTGCCTACTCACCAACCGGTTATCCAGTCAGTTGGCATGGCAGTACAGGGCAAACTCAGTTATTTACCTATGATGCTCTGGGGCTTAAATCACATCGTTTTTTAGATCACCAAAACCATCAACAAACGATAACACAACAACGTGATGCCTATGGTCGTACTGTGACAAAACAACGACTTGGCGGGATAAGTAAACATATTCGCTATAACGCACAAGGTCGTATTGCATCATTGTATGTGATAGCAAAGAATCAGGTATCTCTGTTATACCAATACCATTACAATATTGGTGGCAATATTGATACGATTGCTGTTTATAGTTTTAGCTTTTATCACGCACCCTTATCGGCTAATTTCATCTATGGGTATAATAGACAGAACCAATTAATCAGCTATGAGGCAAAAGGCAGCACGCAACTCTATCCACGCGATGGTTTTGGTCATTATATACAAGCACAGCGCTACACTTACAACCAAAATAATAATATGGTTGCTGTGACAAATTATTTTGTTAATAGCTTAGGTCAGTCTGCTGGGACTGATACAGCCAGTTACCACTATGCGAACAGGGCGGGTTATCCTAATCGCCTGCTGAGTGTTACACACAGCAATAGTGATATCAATCGCTATTTGAAAAGCATTGGCGGCACCGATCAATTGTATCAATATGACCGTCAAGGCAATTTATTGCGTGATGGCCAAGGCAACCAATATCAGTACAATTGGTTTAATCAACTCACACGACTACAATCTGCTAAATATAAAGACCCTCAGGGTCAGTCATATCAAATTAACAACCGTTATCAATATGACCCCCATGGTCACTTAGCTTGGCAAAGTTCAACGTTGAATAACAAAACTGCTCCCGCGGTTGATTTCTTTTACACTGGATCGAAACTCATGCATCAGCGTCAAGGGGCACAAAGTGCACAGCAGGTTGATGTGCAGTTTTTGCCGGGCGCACAGGTGGTAACAGGCGCGAAAGCAAAGACAACCTATCTCGTACAAGGTCATCGTAAAAATGTCTTGGCTACATTCAATAGCCACAATCTGATGATGCATCAATATAACTATAGTCCCTACGGTCTACAAGGTGACGCTTTAAACTATCAGTTACAGCGTAACCCCGCAGAAAACCGACAGTCTTTAGATATCAGCAAAAATCAAACAGGTTTCATCGGTGAGCAAACTGATCCCAGCTCAGGCTTAATGAAATTGGGCGGTTATCGCAATTATCATCCCAGCTTAGGCCGTTTTGGTAGCCGTGATTCGATGGGCGTATTTAGTGCGGCTGGTACCAACGGGTTTGCTTATGGTAATGGTAACCCCATGGCCTTTTATGATCCCAGCGGACATCTGAGCATAGGGCTATTAGTTGGTGGAATTGCCTTGACAATTGGTGCTATTGCATTAACTGTGGTTACTGATGGTGCTGGTTCAGAAACCGTCGTTGGTGCGGTTGATCTTGATAGTGCAGCTGTCGGTGGTGATAGTGCTGCAGCGGCTGGTGCAGTTGATTCTAACGCGGTTGAACAGCCTTTGATTAGCGATGGTGAGATTCAATTGTCTCATGAATCGGCCAATGAATCTGACCTTGGTGCTCACAGTACTACAAGCGATGGAACGTTTGACTCAGGAACGACATCTGACTCAGGAACAACATCAACCAGTGCTGGTGCTTTGTTTTCAAAGCCTGTGATGACTCGTGCTAGTATCAATGCTGCTGCATCATCCCTTGGTGCATTGAGCTCAACGGTAGCCATAGGCGCTTTGCATACTGATGGCTGGGGCAATAAAAATTTATGGAAAGCAGCCGGCATTGCTGGCGCTGCAGGGTTTCTTGCTGGCCCAACCGGGTTTATTGGTAGTGCAGCAAGTGAGCTCAGTGGCTTTACGGCAGACGCGGCAGTATCTGGTAGTGAAGAAGGGGCTGCCCTTTACAGAAGTGTGGGGACTCCCTTGTCATGGTATCAACGTTCAATTTATCGTATTGGTATTCCTGCCAACATCTTAACTAATACAGGCAATGCGATTTTAGCACCCGCCATGCAAGCAGCTGCCATGGGTAAGGCTTATGACCCCAATTTAAAAGATATTTTGATTGATATCGGCATTGGCCTGGTTAATGCGGGGGTTTATCAATTTGCAACGGAAAGCATCTCAGCACTCTACGGTGATGTTTCGGCATTATCTAAGGGAAGGAAATTGGCTAAAGGGTTTGTGACTGGGCTGGTGAGAAACGTTGCTACTGAAGGCTTGCGCTCGACGGTTGAAAGTGGTCTCAGCAAAGGTCATTGGGGTATGGTTGCGATGTCGGCACTCATGGCGATACCGAGTGCAATCAGTGGTGTATCATCAGTCATGCAAACCGATAGCCTTGGTGAAGCCAAAGTCTTTTGGCGTCGATTTAATTTGGGTTGGCGAACCTTCCGTTTAGTGAGTCTGCCTGGTTCTGAAGCTGGTGGTCAAAAATTGGCTAAAGATATGCATTTAAGCTCTAGAGCCTTAGTTCCCTGGCTCTGAAGCATAACCATCATCTGCCATATGACCTATCATACGACAATGTAGGACTGTTGCAAACCAATTTCTAGCGGCACTAGTGTCGTAAAAAAATGCAAAACTGATCATTTATTAGGTATGAACTTCGCTATTTTAATTTTTTTCGTCTAGCTATTGCTCGCTATAAACCAGCTGGCGACAGCCCCAATGTGTAACATCACCTTGTTTTCCTTATTGTAATCAGGTTTCGCTCAAGGTAAAGTACGGATATTAATCTTTTGATTCCCAAGCGCTCTGATAATATGAGCAAAAAAAAGACAAGCCCGGGGACTATTGCTGTTAATCGCAAAGCTCGGCACGATTATATTTTTGAGGAGCACTTTGAGGCAGGGATGGTGCTTGAGGGTTGGGAAGTGCGGAGTATTCGTGAAGGGAAGGTGCAGTTAGTTGACAGCCATATTCTAGTACGCCGTGGTGAGGCATGGCTGGTTAATGGGTTAATTACACCGCTGCTCACCGCATCCACGCATATTGACCCTATCCCCAATCGTCGACGTAAGTTGCTGCTTAATCGTCGTGAAATTAATCGTTTGATGGGTAGAGTCGAGCAGCAGGGTTACACGATTGTTGCCGTATCGATGTATTGGAAAGGGCCGCGTGTTAAATTGGATATTGCCCTGGCTAAGGGGAAAAAGCTGTATGATAAACGTGCTGCTGAAAAAACACGGGATTGGCAGCGGCAAAAATCGCGATTGTTGAAAAAATAGTAAGGTCTGCTTACAATTCATTCATAAACAGGCGTTAAATGGAGGTTATTCTATGTTCCCTAAAGTCGCACTTGAAGATTTTGACCCTGCGCTGGCAAAAGTAGTTGACGATGAAAATCGGCGTCAGCGGGAACATATCGAATTGATTGCCTCTGAAAATTATGCCAGCCAGTTGGTGATGCAACTGCAAGGTTCTCAGTTAACCAATAAATATGCTGAAGGCTACCCTGATAAGCGCTATTATGGGGGTTGTGAATACGTAGATGTTGCCGAGAGTTTAGCAATTGAACGTGTTAAAGCTTTGTTTGATGCCGATTATGCGAATGTCCAGCCTCATTCTGGTTCTCAGGCAAATGCAGCTGTTTATATGGCGTTGTTAGAACCTGGGGATACCATTTTAGGGATGAGCCTAGCTCATGGTGGGCATTTAAGCCATGGCAGTTCCGTCAATTTTTCTGGTCAACATTATCATGCTGTGCAGTATGGAATTGACCCTCAGACGGGTGAATTTGATTTCGACGAAATTGCTCGTTTGGCAACAACACATCAACCCAAATTGGTTGTGGCAGGCTTTTCAGCTTATGCGCGCACTGTCGATTGGCAGAAATTTCGTGATATTGCTGACGCTGTTGGTGCTTATTTATTGGTTGATATGGCGCATGTTGCCGGCTTAGTTGCCGCGGGTCTTTACCCCAGTCCAGTCAATATTGCTGATGTGACGACTAGTACCACGCACAAAACATTGCGTGGCCCACGTGGTGGTATTATTTTAGCTCGCCGTAACCCTAGTCTGGAGAAAAAGTTGAGTTCAGCAATTTTTCCGGGCATGCAGGGCGGGCCATTAATGCATGTGATTGCAGCAAAAGCGGTGTGTTTTAAAGAAGCACTGCAACCGGAGTTTACGATTTATCAGCAACAAGTGATTGATAATGCTCAAGTAATGGCTGATGTATTGCTTTTACGTGGGTTTAATCTTGTTGGTGGTGGCACAGACAACCACCTTTGCCTAATTGATTTAGTTAATCAAGGTATTACGGGCAAAGCTGCTGAAGAGGCCTTGGGGCGTGCCAATATCACGGTCAATAAAAATGCAGTACCCAACGATCCGAGATCACCGTTCGTCACCAGTGGTTTACGGGTTGGTACACCAGCGATGACAACACGTGGTTTTGGTCTTCAAGAAACTGAGCAGTTAACACATTGGATGTGTGATATTTTAGAGAATTTGGATAATGCGCAAAAAATTGTACAGGTAAAACAAGCCGTGCTTAGACTATGTGATCGTTTCCCCTTATATCCACGAAGTATCTATTGATATGCAATGCCCTTTTTGCCAAGCAGATGACACCAAGGTGATGGACTCGCGTTTAGTTGTTGAAACCAATCAGGTTCGTCGCCGTCGAAGTTGCCAGCATTGTGAAGTTCGATTTACAACCTATGAAACAGCTGAGTTAGTGATGCCTCGGGTAATAAAAAGTGATGGCACCCGTGTGGCTTTTGATGAGGAAAAAATGCGTCGAGGTATGCTGCGTGCATTAGAAAAGCGGCCAGTGAGTGTCGATGCTATTGATCAAGCGATTGCGCAAGTTTTAAAACAAATTCGCACACAGGGTGAACGAGAAATCTCGGCACGAAAAATTGGCCACTGGATTATGCAGCAGCTTATGCAACTTGATGATGTTGCCTATGTGCGTTTTGCCTCAGTTTATCGGCACTTTAAAGATTTAGATGCTTTTCGTGAAGAAATTGACAAGTTGATCAATGTTAAGCCCTGGGCATAAGTTCGTCGATCTTTATGGCTTGTCAGGTGGTTTTTGTTCCACCCACTGTTATCTGGTCAATACGAATCGTTGGCTGACCGACGCCAACAGGGACGCTTTGACCTGCCTTGCCACAGACGCCAACACCAGTATCTAGATTTAAATCATTACCTACCATGCTGATTCGTTTGAGTGCTGAAGGCCCATCACCAATAAGGGTTGCTCCTTTAATTGGATATTGAATTTTGCCATGCTCGACCCAATACGCTTCATTGGTAACAAAGACAAATTTTCCAGATGTGATATCAACTTGGCCGCCATCAAAATTGACTGCATAAATACCGCGATCTAAAGAATTAATAATGGCGGCAGGGTCATCTTGGCCGGGCAGCATATAAGTGTTGGTCATACGTGGTAGGGGTATTTGGGCATAAGATTCCCGGCGGCCATTGCCAGTTGGTTCGTTGCCCATCAGTCGTGCACTAAGTTTATCATGCATATAGTTCTTTAGACTGCCGTTTTCAATCAGTGTCGTATATTGGCCAGCAACACCTTCATCATCAACGTTTAACGAGCCCCGGTGATCTTTCAGTGTGGCATCATCAACAATGGTGCATAATTCTGAGGCAACGGGTTGCCCCATACGCTTGCTAAATGCTGAGCTACCTTTGCGGTTGAAGTCACCTTCAAGACCATGACCCACCGCTTCATGGATGAGCACGCCTGGCCACCCAGAAGCTAAAACAATGTCCATCGTCCCTGCCGGTGCAGGTTCAGCCTGTAAATTGACTAGTGCGCTATGTAATGCTTTTTTCGCATGCTCTTGCCAAGTGGATTGATCGATCAGTTGCAGGTAATCATAGCGCCCACCAAAACCAGAAGAACCACGCTCTTGCTGATCACCATCTTTGATAAACACCGTGATATTTAAACGAGATAAGGGTCTAATGTCTGCGCAATGAGTGCCATCACTGGCAACGATAAGATGGGTGTCATATTCGCCACAAAGGCTTGCAATAACTTGTATAACGCGTGAGTCAAGATGGCGGCAGTATGCATCAATTTCTTGCAGTAAGGAGACTTTCTGCGCTGAGCCAAGAGACTTTAATGGACTATTATGCGTGTAGAGTGTTAATGGTTTTTGCGTTGATCTTGGCAATGCATATTGGCCATTCTTACTGGTCTTGGCAATGGTTAGGGCGGTTTTTGCTGACTGTGAAATGGCCTTGATATCTAGTTGATCACTATAGGCAAAACCCGTTTTATCGCCACTAACTGCACGCACACCAACACCTTGGTCAATCGAAAAACTGCCATGTTTAACAATGGAATCTTCCACTGTCCATAATTCTTGGTGAGCATTTTGTAAATAAATGTCGGCATAATCAATGGGCGCGTTTTGCATTGTTTTGAGTTGCTTTTCGAGCTGCTCAGGAAAGATAGCGCTAGGGGATAGCAAGATGTTTTGTGCTTGTTCAAGCATTGTTATCTTGCCTATGTGACCACACAGGAAATTCTTCACGCAAGATATGAACACGTGATAAGTCGATATCTGAGACAATGACCCCTGCACCAGTTTTTTTCTCCTCGAAGATTTTCCCCCAAGGACTGATAATCATTGAATGACCATAAGTGCGACGATGATTATCATGTTTTCCGCTTTGGTTCGCGCCAATGACATAGCATTGATTTTCAATGGCGCGTGCACGTAGTAATGGCTCCCAATGCATTTTGCCGGTAGTGGCAGTAAAGGCCGAGGGCACAGCGATAATTTCAGCACCTTTTTTTCTCAGTTCACGATAGAGTTCAGGAAATCGCAGGTCGTAACAAATGCTTAAACCAATCTTACCAATGGGGGTGTCGATAACGGTTGTACTGTTACCTGGATTATAGTAGGTCGATTCTTGATACATTTCACCAGGGCCTGGAAGGCAAACATCAAATAAATGAATTTTGTCATAGCGTGCAACCAATTGACCTTGATCATTCCAGACCAAACAAGCTGATTTCACTTTGTTATCGCTTTGTTTGCAAGCAATGGGCATACTGCCTGCAATAATCCAGATGCCTAATTGCTGTGCTTGCTGGGAGATAAAATCTTGGATGCGCCCAGCGCCTATGTTTTCCTTAATATAGAGAACCCCGTCGTCTGTCCCCATAAATGCAAAATTTTCGGGGAGTACGGCCAGGGTCGTTCCCCGGTCAGCGGCTTGTTTGAGCAAAAGCTTGGCACAGACTAAATTAGCACCGATAGTTTGACCTGACTCCATCTGGATCGCCGCGATTTTTGGCATAGTGGTAACCTGGGTGATTAATTCCTTAGCATAAGTATATACGCAAATTTGGTTGAGGTCAGTTTTGATCGAATTGTCTTCTCTAGTGCTAACATTGAAGGTTGGAAGCTTCGGGCTTTATGCGAAAGCACTTCGTTCATATCGCTTGTCAAGGCGAGAGCAGTGCATCGCCGTACTAGTGATATCCATTGTATTATCTCTTGTAGTGGATGCTGAATTTTGCTCGTATTTTATGCAGGGTCTGATTATTAAAGAGTTCTACATTGATACTAGAGCTCAGCCAAAGTCACCAGTTACTTAGTGTCAAGATATGATCATATCTAAATTTTTCGGCTCAACTATTTGTTTTTAATTGAAAAAAATTCTATTAAAATAAAATCAATTAAATATATATTATTTTTTAATTTTTTGATTTATTTGCTATAATAAATAAATTGTTAATTGACTGATATCATGGCAGAGATGCTAGCAAAAGAAATTTCTGATTGGGCATTGGGTGTTAGTTTGCTTATCAATGGCTGTCTATTTATTCCTCAAGCCTGGAATCTGTTTTGCCGTAAGAATAGTCAGGGTGTCTCATTGCTTACCTTTGGTGGCTTTTGTATTATGCAGTTAGTTGCAATTGTGAATGGGTATTACCACAATGACTGGGCAATGGTCTATGGCTATGGTTATAGTTTTATAACTTGTGCGTTTGTTGTTTTATTGATATCTATTTATCGCTTTGCACCAGAAAAAAATAGAGTCAACCATTGTGATTAAAGCAAGTTTTAGAAACATAGAGAAATCGCAGTCAAAATCGCTCCAGGGGTCTGAAGCGATATTATTGGTTAGTCCAGGACAGCCTTATTATCAAGATCAAGAAAAACTGTTATCGATCATTGAGCTGATTAATCGCTCACAGTTTCAATCGGTAAACATTGTTATTGGTGACACTAATCATCGGTATAACTTGGCTGTTCAAGGTATGTCAGATTTGGAGGCCTTTCAATATGCCAAGTTACTAGGAGATCAATGGCTTGAGCACAGCCAAGACGCAATCAATAGATTGTCGGTTCCTTATCAGATAACGAGATGGACAGATTGGGTTTCTCATAGTCAATACCCACATTACAAACAGTTGGTTAATGAAAATTACGACACGAATCCTTTGGTAAAAACAGGCTTTGAACAATCAATTAGTGAGTATTTATTACGGCAAAATCCTCAGCAAATCAATGCTGATAATTACGAACAATGGCATCAGGCAAGCCTTGAATACCTTAAGGAAGAGTGTGCAATTATTATGCCGCTATGGGCAGAGCTCCAGGTGCCATACATCATTTATCCCAATAGAATGCTACAAGCTATGCTGGTGATATATAAAGCTTTGGTGAAACCACAGTATGGGAAGCAGTATGTTCAATGGTTGCCTGTGCGTTTTAAACGTTTACAAGTTGATTCACGACAAGAGACTACTGATACCGTCTCAATACCGGTGCAAGAGTATGAAAAATTAAAGCAAAGTTATCATGCCTACCACAGTCTTTTAAACGCACTACCTATTAACGCTTATTGGAAAGACCATAGCGGAAAATTATTACACTGTAATCTCCAGCAAGCTAAGGCGCTGGGGTTTGAAAAAACTGAGTCGGTTATTGGTGTCAGTCCTGGTGAGTTATTTGCCAGTGACCGCGTAACGCAACTAAAAAAGAATGACCAAAAAGTCATTGATAATGACCGCCTGTTTATTTTTGAAGAAAGCTCAATAACAGAAGACAAGGAAGAAATTTATCTATCGTATAAGGCACCATATTATTCCGAACAAGGGAAGTCTTTGGGGTTGATGGGGCTCTCATTTAATGTCACAGAAGATAGGTTAAAGTTACAGCGGAATGAGTTAATACTGAGTGAAGTGTTATTAGCCTTGCCGGGCCATGTTTACTGGAAAAATTTAGAAGGTCGATTATTGGGATGTAATCGTGCACAGGCAAATTTTTTGGGTTTTGATACGGTTGAAGAGTTAATCGGCAAAACGGATTATGATATTACCAGTCAGGAAGAAGCCGACAAAATTCGACATTTAGACGAACGTGCTATCAAGGAGCGCATGCCGCAATTGAGTATAGAAGTTTTTGAACATCAGACAGGCGAAAAATTATTTTTTATGTCGAGCAAACACGCATTGATTTATGATGATAAAGTGATTGGTGTATTAGGTGTTTCATTGAATATCACTGATCAAAAGCGTGCTGATAAGCTTGAGCAAGAGGCTGCATTGATAGAAAAAACAATGAATTCAATGAAATCAATGGCGGCAAGTATTGCTCATGAAATGCGTACACCTCTCGCATCGATTGGAATTTGTGCGGCAACCATTCGGCGTTTATCTCCGAAAGTCTTATCTGTGTTGGCGCAAGCGCAAGATCAAGGCATTGATTTGGGTATGCGTAGGCGTGACTTGCAGGCGATTGCATCGATGCCTGGTTTGCTCGATGGCATTATTGCTAGAGCAAACAATTTTATTGATATGCAATTGCAAAATGTCAATGAAGGAGATCTTGGTGAATTGACAGTATTATCGATTGCTCAGGTCACACAAGCAGCAATGGATAATTATCCACAAGATAAAGCCGATGATATTGTTATCAATATGATGCTCAAACCCGATTTTTATTTTAGGGGTGATGAAACATCCTATACCCATGTCGTATTTAATTTGTTAAAAAATGCATTGTTTTATATCCGGGAAGCTGGCAAAGGTGAGGTGTCGATTTGGACAGAGCTAGGAGATGATTATAACATCCTCCATTTTAAAGATACCGGCAGTGGTATTAGCATAGAGATTTTACCGCATATTTTTGATCAATTTTTTTCCAAGACGCGCCATGGCACAGGGGTTGGTTTAGCCTATTGTAAGGCAACAATGGAAAAAATGGGTGGCAAAATTGTCTGCCAGTCTTTACATCATCAATACACCCATTTTAGACTTTACTTCCCTGTTTATGAGGAGGCTTAATGCAGGTACGAGGGATCCCCGTTGTTTATCATCCTACCAGTGTTGTTCTAATTGATGACGATCAGTCATGGTTAGATCTGATTTCTGTAGAGATTGAATCTGTTGCGCCGTGCATGGCCTTTAATCAGCCAAAGTTAGGGCTTGATTTTATTTTGCAACAAGCTGCTGCTGGTGGGGCTAGAAACAAAATGAATCAGCTATTTTCACAATCATTAGACGGGGTGAATCTCATTAACCTAGCTTCTGATAAGCAACGCTTTGCTGAGTTGGGGGTGATTGTTCTTGATTATCAAATGCCAGGAATGACAGGGATAGAAGTTGCAAAAAAACTGCAGCATTTGGATGTGAAAAAAATTCTGCTCACTGGTGAGGCCGATGAATCAATGGCTGTGGACTTATTTAACCTCGGGGTGATTGATGCTTTTGTTCGTAAATCAACACCCAGTGTCTCACGTGTGTTAGCTCATACAATACAAGATCTACAATGTGCACGCTTTTTAGAAGCATCACAGATGTTATTAGGAACGTTGTTATTTCAACAGGAACAAAATCTATCAGATGTGCTACAAAATCAGCAATGTTCAGATTATTTACGACATCTATTTGAGCGGGAAAATATCCGCGAATGGTATTTATTGTCGGCACCGGCAAATTTCTTACTGATCGATGATAATGGGAGACAGAGTTGGTTGTGTATTCGCGATGAGAGTGAAATGCAACTGCAACTAGCCTGGGCAAAACAAGAACAAGCACAAGAACCAGGTATTGCCGAGATTGACAGCATCGTTAACAGTTTAGGTTCGCGCGAAAAATTGGTATTTTTCCCTGGTGGCGATGAGCTTTCATACTTTGAGTGGGCGCCCTATATTCACCCCTGCAAAAAAATTGTGACAGACGCGGGACATTACTATTACAGCTTGATTCGCCGTAGTGATGTTTACCCCACATTGGCAGAGCAGCCACTTGGATTGTCACAATATTTAGATGAGCAAGTGATCACCTAATGACAAAAAATTTGACCTGAACAACCAAGGCAAATCTATCCAATCCACGGTGATTATTCCACGATGGTAGCTTGGCAAAACATCAAAAATAACTCTATATTAATTATATGATTATTCTTTGATTTTTTCATGCGACATTTTGCGGTGTTTTTGCTGCTCTCTTTGCTTGCCACAGGTGCGTCAGCCGGGCAGCTATTAGGCACTAAAAGCATGAGCCTCAGTGGGGATCCGCTACAAGTCGCTGATGGCGCGTATCGCGCAGTGACCCATCAGTTTCACTTGGCCGGGGCGCTACAGCATGCCACGACCTTGGGAGGGTATCTTAAACA
>CBFIHN010000025.1:0-22513 GCA_965662575.1 Gammaproteobacteria bacterium | reverse complement strand
GGTGAGCATGGTGATGCTCGAATTATTGGCAATAAAAAAGTTTCTATTTTCTTTCATTTATTCCGTAGACCAATTTCCTTTTTAAGGCAAGGGTTAGGGATATAATAGTAATGAAAAATATTAGAGATAATAATTCAGCTGAAATTGATGAGGGTTGTGTTCCTGCGTTGCGCCCTGAGGTCGTCATTAAACAAGGTGGTGTTGACTTCGGTGGTTATTATGAATGGCTAGTCCACGATACGGTAACTAACAAATTTATCCGCATAGGTTTTATTGAATATCAAATTGCAAAAGAATGGCACTTAGGCAATTGTGAAGACATAATAAAGGCAGTTGAAAAAAATGTATCGTCCTCACGGGGGAAAATTAAAGACGCGCTCAAGCGTATGATCTTACTTTTTAGAGAAAATAATTTTGTGGAGCAAGACCTTAAGGACCTTCATGGCACTAATGCTTATGCAATGCTTACAAGCAAAAGTATGATAATCAAAAAACTACTGTTGAGTTATCTATTTTTCAGGGTTCCAATTTGGAGGCCTAACGCATTTCTTGTAAAGACTATTTCGCAAGTTGAATGGATTTTTGGTAAGACAGTTTTTCTTATTATGATGTTATTGCTATTTATCGGCATCACAACTCTTCTACCGAAATTAGATCTCTTTTTATCAAATTTTCAAGAAGTTTTTACGATCCCAGGTTTATTTTATATTGCGATAACAATATTTGTAGGCAAAATTTTCCATGAACTTGGACATGCATATATGTGTGTAAAAAAAGGGTGCTATGTTCCTAGTATTGGCGTAGCTTTTTTAGTATTCTGGCCTGTTTTTTATACAGACACAAGAGAGTTATGGAAGCTACCTTCCAAGAAGTCTCGTCTTATTGTCTCAATTTCCGGTTTATGGATGGAATTTTATTTGGCAATTATTGGACTTTGGCTGTGGCTTTTATTGCCTCCTGGGGATTTAAGAACGGCTTTTTTCATGGTTGCGACTATTAATCTATTGATTTCTATTCTACTAAATGCCTCACCTTTCCTGAAATTTGATGGATACTATGTGCTTTCTGATTATATTGGGGCTAGAAATCTTAAAAATCGAAGCTTTAAATTTTGCCGCTGGGCACTCAGAAATTTACTCTTTGGCTTAAATTTGGCTCCTCCCGAGGATTTAAGTAGAAGGAAAGCCTCTTTTTTTATTATATATGCATTTTTATCATGGCTTTATCGACTCGTCATATTTATTTCAATATCTTTTATTATATATGAGTTATTTTTTAAATTCATTGGATTTATTTTGATATCTATTGCTATATTTTTATTAATTATTATGCCAATAATAAAGGAATTTTTTGTCTGGTATAAAATGCGGCATCAGATAAATCTTAACAAAAATTTAATAATTAGCTTAATAGTTACTTTTCTTATCAGTCTATTTCTAATAGTTCCATGGAATGACAATTTATCAATACCCGCTGTTCTCACCTATAGCTCAAGAAATATTTATAGTCAAGTGCCTGGAAAAATTGAAAGCCTTAATGTTTCTGCTGGTCAGAAGGTCAGGGTTGGTCAGAACTTGGTCTTACTAAAATCTGAATCACTATCATATGAAGAAAAACTAATAGAGAAGCAGTTATTAATAGTTTTAGAAAAAATTAAGCAGAGCAGTAAGGAAAGCAACTTATTATCCAAAATATCTACTTATATAGCAGAAAAACATAAACTAAAAACGGAATTGCAGGCAATTAGAGAAAAACTGCATAGTATGAGAATTAAATCACCTTTTTCAGGAACTGTTATAAGCTTATCACCATCATTGAAAAATGGGAGTAATATCCGTAAAACTCAGTTTCTTATGGCGGTAGTTAATCCCAATAAAGTAAATTTAACTGGCCTTGTTCCGGCAACAGATGTGGGGAAAATTAGTGTCGGTACTGGCGGTGTTTTTATCCCTAAAAATCCTAGCTTATCTAAAATAAATGTGATTTTATCAACCATTAGTCATAGCCCTCTTTTTTCTTTGGATGCAGGGGAACCTTCGCCTATAAGTCAATCTTTATCTCACAGACCATTGCCCATCGATAGCTACTATAATTCTAACTTGGGAGGAGAATTACCGGTTAGAATTCAAGGAGGGTTGGCAAAGCCTGATATTCCTGTATACAAACTTTATTTTGACTCGGATGGGGAACCTTTTTCACTGGCTCATAATCAGGTAGGATATGTAAAGGTTAAAGTGCAAGGAACTTCCCTGATAATAAAGATTTTTCATGCTCTTATGTCGTTTCTAATCAAAGAAAGTCAATTCTAAGGGGTATTGTATAGTCGGTGAACGTCACCGAAAACTGAAGACAGCGATATCCAAATTTCTATTATTTAAATGTAGTATATTTTTATTGATAAGGCATGTATTTTTTTTGGGATTAAATTGTTAAGTGACTTGTAAATTAAGCGATGGGCTTGGAGTTTGGTTAGGCCTTGTAATCGGTCACTGCGAATTTCAAGATGATAATGCCCACCACCAGACTTGGCGCCGGGGTGGCCGATATGTTGATCGCTTTGATCAATGACATTGAGTTCGCTTGGTTGTAGTGCGTTAATTAGTTTTTCACGAATTTGATCGATTGTATCCATTAGCTCACCACCATATTCACCAGTCGACCTGGTACATAAATCAACTTGCGCAACGTTTTATCAGCCATATATTTATTCACTGATTCATCAGCTTTTGCGGCCAATTCAACTTGTGCTTGGTCGGCATTAGCATCCAGTATTAGCTTGCTGCGGACTTTGCCGTTAATTTGCACCATGATGATCATTGTTTGTGCTTTTAGAGCCTCAGGATTAGCTTGTGGCCAGGCAGCATGCGCGATATCGTCACCAAAGCCTAACCGCACCCACAGTTCATGGGTAATATGTGGCACAATCGGGTGCAATAATCTTAGTAATAGGTTGAGGCCTTCACCAGTCAGTGCAGGATTGTTATCAACTTTGCTGAGCAGGTTAACGATTTTCATGCCGGCAGAAACCACGGTGTTAAACTGTTGTTTGTCCATGTCATGGCAGGCTTGTTGGATGATTTGGTGTAATCGATGACGGTTGTCGTCATTGGCCGGCTTATCGTCACTGATTGCTTGTTGTGCCAGTTGCCAGAGTTTTCGTAAAAAACGATAGGCGCCATCAACGCCGCTATCAGCCCATTCCAGTGACTGTTCTGGTGGGGCGGCAAACATCGAGAATAAACGCACGGTATCGGCGCCATATTGATCAATCAAGGTTTGTGGGTCAACCGTATTGCCTTTCGATTTTGACATCTTTGAACCGTCTTTTAATACCATGCCCTGAGTGAGCAAGTTTTTAAAGGGTTCGTCACTGTCAATAAAGCCCATATCACGCATCAACTTATGAAAGAAGCGTGCATACAGTAGATGCATTACGGCATGTTCAATGCCGCCAATATATTGATTAACCGGCAACCATTGCTTGGCAACGGGGCTTAGCATGTTGTTTTGGTTATCAGTGCTGGTATAACGGGCATAATACCATGACGATTCAACAAAGGTGTCCAACGTATCAGTATCCCGCTGTGCGGGTTTGCCGCAAGCCGGACAAGTGGTTTGATAAAAACTAGCGTCGGTTTTGAGTGGTGAGGTATTCCCCTGTGGTACCATTTCCTCAGGTAAAACCACAGGCAATTGATCTTCAGCAACTGGCACCACGCCACAGTCAGCGCAGTGAATCATCGGAATCGGTGTACCCCAATAGCGTTGACGAGAAACACCCCAGTCACGTAAGCGGTAATGGGTTTGGCGTTGGCCAAGGTTATGTTGTTCAATAAAGTCAGTAATGACAGCCTTGGCTTGCTCCGAATCTAGACCATTGAATTGTTCAGAGTTAATCAGCTGGCCTGAATCAGTCATCGCGGCTTGTTTTAAATCATAGTCAACTTGCGCATTATCGATCACTTGTCTGATGGGTAGGTGATATTTTTCTGCAAATTCGAAATCACGTTGATCATGGGTTGGGACGGACATCACTGCGCCAGAGCCATAGTCCATTAAGACAAAATTGGCTGCCCAAATCGGAATCTCTTTGCCAGTCAAGGGGTGAATAGCGGTTAACCCAGTGTCAATACCCTGTTTGTCAATAGTGGCTAGATCGGCTTCCATGGTTGAGCTATGTCGGCATTGTTCGATAAATGCTTGTAGTTCAGGTCGATTTTTTGCTGCGTGCTGGCACAGGGGGTGTTCAGCTGCCATGGCAACATAAGTGACACCCATCAGAGTATCAGCGCGGGTGGTATAAATAGATAATTTTTGCTCGCTATTTTTCAGTTGAAACTGAATTTCAACACCCTGTGAGCGGCCAATCCAATTTTTTTGCATGGTGCGGACACGTTCTGGCCAACCATCGAGTTGATCTAGGTCTGCTAATAGTTGATCAGCATAATCGGTGATTTTAATAAACCACTGTGCAATGTCTTTTTTTTCAACTAAGGCACCAGAGCGCCAACCACGACCATCAACCACTTGTTCATTAGCCAGTACTGTTTGATCAACAGGGTCCCAGTTGACGACTGCGTTTTTGCGATAGACTAGTCCTTTTTTATAGAGTTGAATAAATAGCCATTGTTCCCAGCGGTAATAATCTGGATTACAAGTCGCGAGTTCTTTTGACCAATCAAAACCTAAGCCCAGTTGTTGGAACTGTTGTTTCATATGCGCGATATTTTGATTAGTCCATTTCGCTGGTGCAACCTGATGCTTGATAGCCGCATTTTCAGCAGGCAAACCAAACGCATCCCAACCAATAGGGTGTAGTACCTCGTGGCCTTGCATTCGTTTTTGTCGGGCAATGACATCGCTTAATGTATAGTTGCGCACATGCCCCATATGTAATTGACCACTGGGATAGGGAAACATTGATAAGCAATAAAAGTGTGGTTTATTACTGTTTAAATCAGTGGTGAACGTTTGTTGATCTTGCCAAAATTGTTGAGCGTTTGCTTCGCTGAGCTTTGGGTTGTAGTGATCAGTCATGCTTGGGTTCTGCATAATCTTTCGGTAACTCTGTGTTTGGTTCGGTTTTTGCACTGTTTGTCTTTGGCTGTTCCTGTTTCTCATGGTAACGAATAAAATGGGAATTAGGCTGTAAAACTACCGGCTCACTAGGCTCAAGCTGCAAGGATTTGGCGCTTGAGAACATATGCTCCTGAATATGCTGACATTCTTGGCTTAGATTATTAACTAAATCAACGGTTTGCGCCAAATGCTGATTCACTTGCTGCTGGTAAGCGTTGTGTTCCTCGCGTGCTTGATCTAGCTCACGTGAGAGTTTGGTCTCATTTACTCTGTTTTTCGTGCTGATGCGGCCAATCACAATACCGATGGCGATGCCAATAATCGTGCTGATGCTGGTGACAGTGATGTTATCCATAGTCAATAGTCCAAATAATGAAGCTGATGCAATCTTAGCATTAGTCATCAATGATCGCCATCCTAAGCAATTGCTGTCCTGCTGATTTGTGCTACACTCGCGAAAAAATATTGATATGACTTATGTCTGAAGTTTCGTCAAAACGCAAACTCTATCGTCGCTTACTCTCTGAAATTAAAAGTTATTGGCCTGCATTTATCGTCGCAGCCATTGGTAATATCATGTTTGCGGCGGTTGATTCTTATAGTAGTTATTTATTCAAGCCCCTATTAGATAAAGGTTTTATCGCTGGGGATAGCCATTATTTGCATATTTTTCCGTTGATTATTTTAGGACTATTTATTTTGCGGGGAATCGGTTCTTTTATTTCCACTTATGCCATTGGTTGGGTTGGGCGGCGTGTGGTGCTGAAATTTCGTATTGACATGTTTGAAAAACTGCTGTTGTTGCCAGCCAGCTATTTTGATCGGGTGAGTAGTGCGAAGATGATTTCCAAGTTAATCTACAACGCAGAGCAAGTCACACAGGCCACAGGAAATGCCTTAACGACCTTGGTGCGTGAAAGTTGTTTTGCAATGGGTTTGTTGATTGTGATGTTTTATACCAGCTGGCGGCTAAGTATATTGATTTTGGTTATTGCCCCAGTGTTGTTGTATCTCATTATCTGGGTCAGTAAGCGGTTTCGTCGCTTGAGCCGACGTATCCAAGAGGCCATGGGTGGCATTACCCAAGTTACGGAAGAATCAGTTAAGGCACATCAGGATATCAAAATTTATCAGGGTCAGATGCAGCAACAGCACCAGTTTAATCGGGTGGCGCAATATAATTATCAGCAAGAAATGAAAATTGTCCTCACGAATGCGATTAGCTCGCCAGTGATCCAATTGCTCGGTGCCATGGTTTTGGCGTTAATTATTTACTTGGCGTTCAATCATAGTGGCCAGTTGATTTCGCCAGGTAGCTTTGTCACTTTATTGGTTTCGATGCTGGCGTTGCTAAAACCAGTTCGTAGTCTCAGTGGGGTTAATTCAGATATCCAAAAAGGCTTAGCGGCGGCAGAGAGTATTTTCGATTTAATCGATGAGCCCAAAGAACAAGATGAGGGCAAGCAAACACTGGTTCAGGCAAAGGGTGAGCTTGCGTTTCAGGGTGTGTGCTTTAGCTATGATCGCCAACAAGACCAAGTGCTGTCGGATCTGAGTTTTGAGGTGAAGGCAGGTGAAACAGTTGCCCTGGTTGGTCACTCTGGTGGGGGCAAGTCGAGTATTATTAATCTGATTACGCGTTTTTATCGGCCTAATTCAGGTGAGGTTTTGCTGGATGGAGTGTCTTTAAACAAACTCAAGCTAAGCAGTATTCGGCAACAAATTGCGGTTGTGTCACAGCATGTCACTCTATTTAATGACACGATTTTCCATAATATTGCCTATGGCTCACTGGCGAATGCCACAGAGGAAGAAGTCATTGCTGCCTGTCAAACTGCCCATGCTTGGGAGTTTATCAAAAAACTTCCCAATGGTTTGCAGCAGCAGATTGGTGAAAATGGCTTGAATCTATCGGGTGGCCAGCGTCAGCGCTTGGCAATTGCCAGAGCGGTCTTGAAAAATGCACCGATTTTAATTTTAGATGAAGCAACCTCGGCATTGGACAATGAATCAGAACGAGCAATTAAACAGGCGATGGCTGAGCTGCGGGTAGGGCGTACGGTGATTATGATTGCGCATCGTTTATCCACGGTAGAACATGCAGATAAGATTATCGTTGTTGAGCGCGGTCAGGTCGTAGAACAAGGTAGTCATCAGGCATTGTTAGCTCAGCAGGGTGCTTATTATCAGTTAAGAAATTCAGCGGAATTAACCTAGGAGTTAATTGATGTTATTAGCAATTGATGTCGGTAATACCCAGTTATTTGCCGGTGTATTTATCAAAGACCAACTAAAACTAACATTTCGTAAAAGCTCACAAATTCAGAGCTCATCTGATGAGCTGGGTATTTTTTTACGTCAAGTGATTCAAGAGGGTGGTCTATCGCCCGATGAGGTTAATGCGGTGGTTATTTCTTCAGTCGTGCCGGAGATCAATCACGCGCTTGCCTCTGCTTGTATTAAATATTTTTCTTGTCGGCCGTTGTTGCTGCAGGCGGGTGTCAAAACGGGGTTAAAAATTCGCTATAACAACCCGCAAGAAATTGGTTCAGACCTTATTGCTGATGCAGTCGCGGCCTGTCAATTATATCCTCAGCGCGATAGGCTGATTGTTAATCTGGGTACGGCCAATACCTATTGCTTAGTCAATGCAAAAGATGAGTTTATCGGTGGGATTATTACGCCGGGCTTGCGCGTGAGTATGCAAGCACTATCTGGTAATACAGCAAAATTACCAACGGTGGCGATACAAAAGCCAGAATCGTTGATAGGTAAGAATACCATTGAATGTATCCAATCGGGCTTGTATTTGAGTACGTTGGCGATGATCAAAGAGGTTACGGCGCAAGTGCGAATAGACTATGCCTTTGATAATTTAATGGTGATTGGTACAGGAGGTCTGTCCGTTTTGTTTGAACAAGCGCAATTGTTTGATGTTGTTGAGCCTGATTTGGTGTTGCTCGGGTTATACTTGGTGTGGCAATTGAATGGATAGGCTCAGTATTTTTCCAATAATGAAATGAGCCTGAAGTAGATAGAGTCGTCAAGCGTAATTTCTACTTTGCTTTGCCCATACGCGTGAACATATTCCGAACAAAATATCGGTAAGCATGACAGCTTTGCGGATATTGGACAGACAATGGCAGCGCATTTGGTGGCGCCGTTAGAGTTTGGATAGTGTTGTTGGGTTAGTGTTCTCAAGAACTATATACTGACGACCATAGTCCTTACAAGGATTGTCAGTGGTTTCAACCGTCCCGTTATTGCGTCTCGTGAATGTGTACTTGCACCCTTTTATCGTAGTATCTGCTGAGTAAAGTACGGTGTTTTTATCATAGGTTTCACTTCCGCACGTTAATAGCATGGAGCCACTGTTTTGGTCTTTCAAGTATATGAAATAGCCTCTTTTGCCATTTTTATACGGGTAGTACTGATCAATCATTAAGGGGGGTATATGTTTAATATGCAGTACACGTATAACCAAAATGCCATTCCACTTCTTGTGTTGGTGGCATGCATCAACAGATTTTGTAATGTTTAGATAGTACCCTACATAGTCTGTTGGTTTTGGTTCTGTAGCTGCATGAATTAACTTAAAAAGATTGCGGTTTTGCTTGGGAAGGGTGGTTAGAATTTTTATTGTTGGAGCATCAGTGTGCACCTTTACATAGGCTAATTCATTAATAATTTTAGAATAATTGCCAACTGATTTGTCCAGTGTTATCCAACTTACCTGGCTATTTTCTGCATTTCCTTCCATAGATGCAAAAGCATAGTCGCCTGTATCTGTGTTTTCATATAATAAAAGCAAGCGCCCTTCGCTGATTAATGCTCTTACTGCTTTGCTAAGCTGTTTGGGCTTGTGTGACATAAAATAAATATTGCGCTTGCCGACTAAAACAGGCCGATTAGCTCTTGCTGCATTTGAGATGCTGACTAAGAGAATAAGTGCTATCAGGGTTAATTTATATGTATAAAATTTCTGTTTAAAAATTAGTTTGGTTTTTCTTTGAATATTTCTTGCTTGTTGGGCAAGATAATTGTTTGATCGTTGTTGTATTGACTGTGTCATTATGTGCCCATTTTTTTGTGAAAATGATTATGACTCTTTAAGACATCCAGTTTTTCAGGCTCAACTGGGCAGTTTCCTGTCATTTTGATAGAGCCATTTGCCCGTGCAAATGCGCCTGTGCATGACATGTCATTCCATGAGTACAATTTATTGTAACCCCGTATCGACATATTGCCACAATGAAATTGCATGATTCCATATGGTTGTCCTTTTAAATATAGATAGAATTTTTGATACGGTTTCTTTGGGTTATAGGCATAATCTTGGTAAAAATATATAAAAGGCTTCTGAATAGCTGTAGTCCCATTGATATATAGCGCCCGAAAAACTACAAGGCCGTTAATTCCTACACTTTTGTACAAAAGATAGCAGTCTTGGACTATGGGTGTGATGTTTAGGACGTAGCCGTTGTAATTGATTGGTTGTATATTGCCATAAGCTGAAAAGTTACTGTTATGCTTGGGGCCATCGATTAAATTTTTTGTGACTAAAGTCGATTTATCAGCTCTTGCTACATTTAAAATGGTTGCTAATAGAATCAATACTGTCAAAGATAATCTATACTTTTTCATTTTATTTTTTAATTTAAAATCACAAATTTATTGTAACATTTATTTTTTAACATTCAAAATCAAGATGCTAAGAATAAATACAAGTATCTTCATCCGTATGGCGGCGCTTAAAACCGTTTGAGTGCCAGCAAGAAAGGATTTGATTAGCTCAAGGGTCATTAAGTTTTCTAGATTCATCCTCTAATCATGAATAAAGTAGATATTTAAGCCAGACTCATTTCATTTTGGAGAAGACTAGCTCTGGTGAATAGTTTCAATGTCTGTTAAAATCAACTTGAGTTTTGCTCGCAATTTGCACTGAGAAAGCGTAGAGATAGTGATGGTGCGAACGAGCGTAATAGAGCACAAATAGAATTACCTGTCCGCAAAGACGATTAACTGAATTAAATGAAAAAGCGGATATTAACCTGAAAAGCAATAGCAGTTGTCGCTTTATATCGATGCTGCCTCGAGGTATTTGCATTACGATTAGCAGCAACGTTTTAAAGTATTAGTGTCACGTTGACGACAGGTCGTTAGTGGCCTTACTTTGCATGCTATCTAGGTTTTTTCTGTGTCTGTTTTGTTTGTGCGTTAACAATGGAAAAATAGACATGACTCGTAAAATTTTAATCAATGCCCGCCAGGCTGAAGAAGTTCGTGTTGCACTGGTTGAAGGCAAAAAACTGATCGATCTTGATTTAGAATCAAAATCTCGTGCCCAAAAAAAGGCGAATATCTATAAGGCAAGAATCTCACGCATTGAGCCCAGTCTTAATGCGGTTTTTGTGTCTTATGGCGCTGAACGCCATGGCTTTTTACCTGCTAAAGAGATTGCAGCAGAGTATTTTTCACAACCTGTTGCGCGTGGAGAAACAGCTAACTTAAAAGAACTGCTTTCTGAAGGCCAAGAGTTATTAGTGCAAGTAGAAAAAGAAGAGCGTGGCAATAAAGGTGCGGCCTTAACAACCTATATTACTTTGGCCGGCTGTTATTTGGTTGCAATGCCTAACAGTAAAAAATCAGGCGGTATTTCTCGCCGTATTGAAGGAGCAGAGCGCCAACAGCTTAAAGCCTTGGTGAGTCAGATAAAGACACCTGATCACATGGGAATTATTGTGCGCACGGCAGGCTTAGGGCGCACGATTGACGAGTTACAGTGGGATGTCGATATGTTGGCTCGCCTTTGGCAGGCAATTCAGCATGCGTCGAGCAGTCGCTCAGCCCCTTTCTTGGTTTACCAGGAGAGTGACACCATTTTGCGCGCAGTGCGTGACAGCTTGCGCGATAATATCAGTGAAATTGTTGTCGATACGAAAGCGGCGTATGATAAGGTCAAACAGCATGTCGAGCGTTTGCGGCCAGAGTTTGTTGATCGCTTAAATTTTTATCAAGGTGACCGGCCACTATTTCATCACTTTGGGCTTGAAAATCAAGTCGATACTGCGCATATGCGTGAAGTCCAGTTGCCATCGGGGGGATCAATCGTCATCGATCATACTGAGGCACTGACCGCTGTTGATATTAACTCAGCGAAAGCAAATAAAGGTGGGGATATTGAAGAAACGGCTTTTCAAACGAATCTAGAAGCTGCCGATGAGATTGCCTGCCAATTGCGTTTGCGTGATCATGGTGGCCTGGTTGTCATTGATTTTATTGATATGGAATCAGAAGAGCATCGCCGAGCAGTAGAAAAATGTTTAGCCAAAGCAACACAGGCTGATCGTGCAAGAATTCAATTGGGTGAAATTTCAAAATTTGGTTTATTGGAAATGTCACGACAGCGTTTGCGTCCTTCGTTGGGTGAAGCCAGTAATATCACTTGTCCACGCTGCTCAGGACAAGGAATGATTCGTAGTACCGAGTCACTGGGGTTATCAATTATTCGCTTGTTACGCCAGGAGTCCTTACGCTCAGATGTTGTTGAAATTCAAATGCATTTACCCATTAATGTTGGGACTTTTTTATTGAATGAAAAACGGCAGTTGATACAAGATATTGAACAGCGAAATGAAGTGCGGATTGTCTTATTACCAACGCAACATCTTGACTCCCCTAACTATGAAATTCGCCGTATCCGCAAACAAGATCGTGCAGGTTCAGAAAGTTACCAACTATCTAAAAAAGCAAAGCTTGAGAAAACTCAGGGTGCTCAGCAAGTGGCTATTGAACAGGCGGCAGTCAAAGGTGTGGCATTTGATCCTGCCCCAATGCGGCAGAAACCAACCGATAGTTTTCTCACTCGATTGCGCAAATTTTTTGTCGGTGAGGTGGAACCAGCAAATGAAAAAATGACGTCTTCTGAGACAAAGAGGGCAAAAGCTAACCATGCTAGCAAATCTGTGAATAAGAAAAATGAACCTCATGCTCGCGTTAACAATACACAGAGAGCTAAGCAGAAGTCTGACAATAAATCGGCACAGAAAACAGCGCGTTCTACTGCTAAGAAAGCAGCACCAGCAACGCCTAAAAATGAACCAAAAAATACAAGGAAAGAGTCTAAGGCCAGCAAGACAGCAGATCTGAAATCAGCAAAAAATCAGGATAAGCCGGTTAAAGCCAAAACGAATGAGGCAAAAACTAAAACCCAGAAAGAAGCACCAGTGACTAAGGCAAGTCGAGCAAAAAGCACGCCGTCACAGACTAAAAAAACGGAGACAAATGAACCGTTAAAGGCCAATGCTACAAGACAAAGTAATCAACCAGTGCCTGCAAAGAAAAAGCCTGCACGAGCACGATTGCCTCGTGGTTCTCGAATGAAAGTTGAGATTGTGACGGCAGGGACAACAGCGCAAATGCCTAAGAAACTGGGCGAAGGCCAGGTGCCAGGTGTGGTTGTTGAGTCCGTTAAACAGACAGAGAACTATCAGGCTAATTTGGTGATGGAAATAGTGCCATTATAATGTGTTAGGTATGGGGTTATGGCCATAGAGTTTTCACTGCCTGCTTGGTTTGATGCACATGTGCATTTGCGTCAGGAGGAATTACTGCCGCTGACTATCGGCGACCAATTGAAGTCAGGCTGTGCTGGTGTGGTCGCAATGCCCAATACCAAGCCGCCAACTGCCAAAGTATTAGCCAGTGATCCGCTTAATTATGCTAGTCTTGCTGATTATCGTCAGCAAGTGTTAAGCCATGGTGGTGATCGCTTTGAACAGGTGATTGTCCCGCTATATCTAACTAAAGAGACAACAGTCGACATGATTAGCAGCGGGGTAGAGTCTGGTTTGTTGGTCGCTTGTAAGTATTATCCCCCTCATGGTACGACTAATGCCGATCATGGTGCCTCATTGGAGGCATTGGAGAGTCAAGGTGTATTTGCCGCTATGCAGGATGCAGGGGTTATCTTATGTGTCCATGGTGAAGCGCACCGATTGTCTGGTGCGTCTTATTTTAATCGCAGTGACAATGCTGAGACACGATTTTACCAAGATTATTTACCACGATTGCGTGATCAATACCCACGGTTAAAAATAATTTGTGAGCATATCACAACAGAAGTTGCAGTTGATTTTGTTAAGTCTTCTGATGCGAGCATGGTGTCTGCTACCGTCACTCCTCAGCATTTGTTATACACCATTGGTGACCTGTTGCAGGGACTAAATCCACATCTATATTGCTTGCCAGTATTGAAGTTTATCGATGATCGGGATGCATTGCGTGCAGCGGTGATAGATCCAAATAATCAACAGTTTTTTGCCGGCAGCGATAGTGCGCCACACACAAAGAAAGCGACAGAATGTGGTTGTGCAGCAGGGTGTTATACTGCGCCGGTTGCGCCACAGCTGTATGTACAAGCTTTTGTTGAGGCCGGGCTTGATCTTTGCAAAAGCGTATCGCAAAAAATTCTGCAGCGGTTTTTATCTGAATTGGGGCCAATCTTCTATGGCTTGCCGATATCAACTCGGCAAATGACGTTATCCAATGTGCTGACGGGTGTTAGTGCCACTGAAAACCCCACGGGTGATTTAGTACCATTGCCGTTGGCATTAAATAGGTTACAACCCACTACAATAGATTGGTGCGTTAAGGTTGATGCTTAAAAGGGGATATGCCTTGAGATGTTATCCTCATGAAGGGAAGATGATATTCAGGGGGGGGACAAAAATAACCAGGATGTACAATTTTGTCGGAATGGCAGTCATTGGTCTGGTCAACCAATTGCATGGAGATTAGCTTAAAAAAGAAGGCTGCCACCTAGCCACACATCGGCACATGCATCAATCACTACCGCTGCTTCCTTCCGGACCTGACGGGGTTTG
This sequence comes from Gammaproteobacteria bacterium, assembly GCA_965662575.1. Taxonomy (GTDB): domain Bacteria; phylum Pseudomonadota; class Gammaproteobacteria; order Francisellales; family CACEW01; genus CBFIHN01. Next base: position 8,549 of record CBFIHN010000025.1, on the reverse strand, counting down.
TAATGTCGCATTGCGACGGCACCAGGTAGCTGCCAGGTGCTATTATTCAGGATTGCAGATCTGCGGTCAAGTTGAATTTATCTGAGTCACGGCAGTAAAGTTATGCTATTGTCTGGAGCGTGTTGTTTAGCGTATAAGAGAAACCACTTTAAATGATTCCCCCATATTCTGTGGCAAAGTGAGAGTTTTAATTTGCTGTGCATAGGTTTGTAATCGATCAGGGTGTTGTGCGATTGCTTGATTGAATAGTCTTTCCAGTTGGTTGCTAAATAAAAAGTTTGCTTGAGTTTGGTAGTTGTCAATCGTTAAATCTAGTTCTCTGGCGGCATCAATAAGTGCACTAAAGTTCACGTGTGCAGTGATGTCTTGTAAGCCAGGGTAGGCAAAGGGGTCGTCGTGTGCTCGGTGTTGATAATAACAGCGCAAAGTGCCTTGCTTGCGCTGTGCATGATAATACTCTTTTTCTAGATAGCCATAATCAATCCAGAGCATGTTGCCTTGTGCAAGAATGTCTGCCAGGCTGTTGAGCCATGGGATAATATGTAGATTGATTTCAGAGCAATATCCTTCGGGTAATTGTCCAGTAGATACTTGAATTTTTTCAACAGCGGAAAGCAAGCCATCTGATGCCTGAGGCATATCTTGCCATTGGAATCGACCATCCTTGTTTGTCACGCCAAGTTCAATAATCGTCTTGTCATCAATCCGAAAGCGTTTGCAGGGCATGGCATCAATTATCTCGTTACCTAGAATAACGCCTTTTATTGGGCGTGTTGGTAGGCTGCTTAACCAACTGACTTTATTCAGCAAGTTTGGGCATTTTTGTCCAATTGTCTGTTGTTGGCGTTGTTGTAAATCTGGGCTTGTTTCTAAAATAAGATAGTGTTCGGGTAAGGCATCAACTTGTTCAAGATGTGATAATATATCGGCCGCCATCGTGCCAAGGCCAGCACCAAGCTCTAAAATAGAGGGCTGTTCTAAATTCGTAAAGCTTGTATGGCAATATTGAGCAACGCATTGCGAAAAAAAGGGTGAAATTTCTGGTGCGGTAATGAAGTCGCCTTGTGGTCCAATTTTGTCGCTACCCGCGCTGTAATAGCCTAGGCCTGGCGTATATAAAACCGCATCCATATACTGATCAAAAGTGACTACCCCACCAGCTTGCTTAATTTGGTCACGAATATATGCAACCAAGTGTAAACTATGTTCGATCGCTTCATTTGATGGTGTTGAAAATTCAGTGGACGACATGCCTTTGCCTTAAAGAAATTAGAAAGATGGCGACTAAAATCAGTATAACGGCAATCAGTGACATACCATTGTAATATTCATTGAATAACAAGTGCCCCCAGATGAGACCGACAATAGCAACTACACCGCTGACCAGGCTATAAAATACTGGACCGGCACGTTTAATCAGCATAAATAAAATCCAGTAGCCTAAGCCAGATAAGACAACTTCAAAAATAATAAGTAAATCTGGGGTGGTCAGTGGCCATGAAAAGCCATAAAACTCTTTAGTAATTAGTGTTAAAGGGGCTACTGTCATCGAGGAAATAATTAACATGCCCGCTGATAATGTCACTGACTGGCTTGGCACTGGACGATAGGCGGCAATAAATATTGCACATAAAGCAAATGATAGCGGTGCCAGTAGAATGATCAGCGTCCAAGGAATGTCGTGTAGCCTGGGCGTTTGTGCGTGAGGTGCTACCATCATCATTAAGCCAATCATGCCAATGACAATGGCGATAAAACGTAGTGGTGCAAAACGTTCTTGGCGGCAGAGTAAGGCCAATGGATAAATTAAAATAGGCACGGTATTTAGAATCACTGCTAAAATTCCCGACGGGATATATTGGGCAGTGAAATACATTAAGGTATTGGGTAATGCAATACCTAAAATTCCACAGACTAGATAATAGGATAAATAACGCTTCGTGATAGGGAGTTTTTCACCTTGCGCAAAAGAGGCAATGAGCAACAAAATCATTGGGCCAATTGATTGCCAAAAACTATAGCCTAAGGGGGGAACCCCGTGGGTGACGCAATAGCGTGCTATAGCATAACCAGAGCCCCATATTATCCCTAATAAAATCAATAGTGCTGGAGCGATGAGCCGGATAGGTCTTATTGTCATTTATCGGTTGCTTGGCGTAGAATTGTCGCAAAGTATAATCTGTTTGCATTATGAATAAAACTCGCTGTGCGTGGGTTGCTCAAAATCCCTTATATATCGCTTATCATGATCAAGAGTGGGGCAAGCCAATTTATAACTCGCAGATGTTATTTGAGGTTTTATTGTTAGAAGGGGCACAGGCCGGATTAAGTTGGTTGACTATTTTAAAAAAGCGGGATCACTATCGTAGAGTCTTTGACTACTTCGACCCGCATAAAATTGCTTCCTATGACCAAAACAAGATTACTGCACTGCTGGCAGATCCAGGCATTGTGCGCAATCGATTAAAAGTGCAAGCATTTATTATCAATGCGCGGCAGTACCTCAATATGGAAAGGCAAGGCACATGTTTTGCGGATTTTCTCTGGTCTTTTGTGGGTGGTCAGCCGGTGATTAATCATTGGTCTGATTTAGTCGAGGTACCAACTGTGACTGCAGAAGCTGAGTCTATGTCAACAGCACTGAAGAAAAGAGGCTTTAAATTTGTTGGACCAACGATTTGTTATGCGTTTATGCAAGCGGTGGGTATGGTTAATGATCACACGACAGATTGCTGGAGCCATTCAGGTGGTTAGACAACTCTGGCGGACTATGTTTTACATGCTGATTGAGCATGATTTAGGACTATTGCGTTTCAGGCAGGCAGTGAAAAGTACGTTAGCATTGCTAATTGCTGTGTCATTGACCTTAGGTTTTAATGAAAAATATTTAACCCTATTTGTGGGCTTTGTCGCGGTTTTTAGTAGTGTTGAACATACGGGGGAAAACATTAAGCAGCGTCAGTTGAGTATGTTATGGGCCAGCATGATTTTAGTTGGTGCGATTTATCTTGGTTTTTTGATTCATCGTTTTTATTATCTTGCTTATGGATTATTACCAGTTTTAAGCTTTTGTGCTTTTTATATTCGTCGCTTTGGTGAACGGTTTCATGTTGTGCCATCAATTGCTGTTGTTCTTTATGTGTTGGCCATTGCAATGAAGGGGGTTGATTTGCTTGATCCCTATAGATTACTGATTTTATTGGTTTTATCAGCAACGATTAGCTTTGTGATTTATTTTTTCATTTGGCCAGAGCGGAATTTACAAGCTTTTCGTCATACCGGTTTAATTGTTTTTGCTAAGTATGCCAAGTTTAGCTACAAGCTGAGCCAAGTGAGACTGTTTGATCAAGAGCAATTACTTAATTTGCGACCTCTGCTGCGTAAGCTAGAAACTAAAGTCCATCAGCAGTATGACGTTTCTGAGGCGCTCACCAATGATCAACAAGTGAATGATTTACTCAATCGTTTCGTGGTTTGTGAATATGCGTTGTATAAAGTGCTAGCGATGGTCTATGAAAGCTTACTCCGTTTGTCGGAGACACAAGGGACAGAGTATTCGCGCTGTACACGCATTACACAGTTATCATTGCTGCACCTACAAGACATTTTTCAACGTTTAGAGCATGGTTTTATCAGTCGAGAGTGGCAGACGATTGATTGCCAGAACTATCAAGACGTTGTTCTACGGCTAAAAGAAAAATTGTCTGATCAATCATTCTCTGCTGATCATCGCTTGGTGTATTATGCGAATTTATGCTTTGGTTTGCAGCGCCTCTTGGCATTATTCAGGCAGATCCAAGAATTAATGCAAGAACGTCAGGTGCTCTCATGAAAATGATGCCTGTCTCTAACGAAAGTAAACTGGGTATACAAGCTTTTGTTGCCGTACTGATTGTGACTGTGATTACAGAAAGTTTTGGTTTTACTCGAAGCTATTGGGGAATTTTAACCGTTGTTGCATTGGTTGCACCTTCTGTTGGTGAGAGTATTCAACGTGCCTATAAACGTTTGCTAATGACCGTTTTAGGTTGTGGTTGTGGTTGGATTCTATACTTGGTGTTACCCGACTTAATGATGGTTTTTGCCTGCGTATTAGTGGTTGCCATTTTCCTTGCCATTTATTTCATGAAGCACTCTTATGCCAAGAGCATGTTTTTTATTGGTATCTTCGTGGTTTTTTTATTTGGTTCATTGAGCCAGTGGACGGCTGCCTTATGGATTGACCGTGTCAGTGAAACCGCATTCGCCGCTGTTGTTGTCGTGATTGTTTCCAGTTTACTATGGCCAAAGTTTTTGCGTAAAAATTTGCGACAACAAATTTCTAATTTATTTGAAGATATTTCTCAGCTACTACAGCAAACTTTTGCCAGTGCAGAGCGACAACAATCACTTAGACCCAAGTTACAGAAAGTACGTTTGTTGGTCAAAAGTCGTGATGCTATTAATACCGCCTATATGGCGAGTAAATATGAAATGATTTTTTCGCAACGCCGTCGCCGACGAATAGGTTATATCATTCACCAGTTGCGGATGGTGTTATATTATTTTGAAAATTTACTAAATACACTGATTTATTTACAAGACCAGGGATTGCTACCAGAGCTTTTGCCGATAATTCATGAGCTTAACCAGTCATTACAGAATCATGTAGCCTTGATTGTACAGGGTCTACAATATCGTGCTAAGCCGATGAAAGATAACCAAGCTTGGTTGATGTTTCAAAACAAGCAGCTTGAGTTATTGCAGTTAGCACATCAACAGAATCCTGATGCGTTATTGGCAATCAGTGCCTGTTTATACTATGGTCAATCTATGGATACATTGTTTTGCCAACTTTTAACGACCATTGAGGAAGAATATGCGCGAACAAGATAATAAACGTTATTTGGTCATGTCCGAAATTATGCCACCGCACGCAGCAAATTTTTCAGGGAAAGTGCATGGCGGCTATTTAATGCAGTTACTAGATCGAGTTGCCTATGCTTGTGCAGCGCGTTATAGCAAAGGTTATGTCGTTACTCTCTCAGTTGATCAAGTGATGTTTAAACAACCCGTGCATGTTGGTGAAATGGTGACTTTCTATGCTGCGGTTAACATGGTGGGTCGCAGTTCGATGGAAGTAGGGATTAAAGTGATGGCTGAAAATTTAGCAGAAGGCGAGCGACGGCATACGAATACGTGTTATTTTACTATGGTTGCAGTCGATAAAAACGGTCAGCCGAAAGCGATTGAGCCACTGCTTCATGACAATGATACAGAGCGTTATCGCGAAGCCGAGGCTAAGTTGCGCAAAAAGGCACGGTTAGATTATCAGGCTTTGCATCAGGTACATAAAGAAAAAGTTCGCTCGGGTGAGGCGAATAGATAGGGTATACCACTCGTTATAAGCTTGACCAAGGTGTTTGTCCTGTTGCAGGATAAACTTTCCCTGTCAAGACTCCTTGAGTGAAACTAGGTAATCGTGAAATGACCTTGCCACTGGGTGCAATAATGCTGGTTACGCCACTATTAGTGGTGCGCACGATATAGCGCCCGGTTTCAATTGCGCGCATTTGTGCGATTTGTTCGTGTTGGTAGGGGCCAATTGAATGACCAAACCAGCTATCGTCACTGATAGTCGCAATCAAGGCGGCATTTTGGAGTTGCTGACGGACTAGTTCTGGAAAGGCACTTTCATAGCAAATAACTAAGGCAACTTGAATCCCATTCATATCAAGTAGTGGCTGAGGCAAATGGCCTGCAGTAAAGTTAGACATGGGTATGGATAAAAATTCAAATAATTGCCCAAACCAAGATTGCAGTGGGACATATTCACCAAAGGGTAATAAGTGATGCTTAGCATAAAAACCATGACCATCACCAATCACCATAGCAGCATTATAGTAGTGTCCTTTGCGATAAGTGGGTATTCCTAAAAGAATCGAGGTGTGATAGTTCGTTGCCTGTTTTGCTAAGGGGGCTAAATATGGCCTAGCTTCCTGTGCTAGTAAGGTAATCGATGACTCCGGCCAAAAAATTAACTGTTGTTTGCCAATGTGTGATTCACTTAATCGACGATAAGTTTTAACACTATTTAATGCTTGATTAGCTTTCCACTTGAGTGATGGCTGAATATTCCCCTGCACCAGGGCAACGGTGATGGGGTTTTGGCTGTAGTGTACCCAGTGGATATTTGCTAATGCCCAACCAGTTGCGAAAATAATAATGACAGCAATCAGCGTTTGAGTAACTTGTTTAAGTTGTCTTTGAAGAATGCCTTGACATGTTTGCCACAATAGTATGCTACATAAGCAGGTCATCAGGCTAACCAAGTAGATACTACCGAGTTTGGCAAATTGCCCCAGTGTTGTAGAAACTTGGCTATAGCCTAAAAATAGCCAAGGTAAGCCAGTGAAAAGCCAACCGCGCAGCCATTCAAATAATACCCAAATAACCGGAAACGCAACTAACAGTCTTAGCCAAGAGTTGTTAGGAAAAGCTCGTTGCCAGAGGGACGCCTGGATGGCGTAAAAAATTGCTAATATAGCGGCAATAATGAAGGTCATTAGATAGCCGGTAACTAAGCTAACACCTCCAAAATCATGCATGCTAATATAGATCCAATAACCACCGGATAAGAACAACCCCAGGCCAAATAGCCAGCCACGGAAAAACGCACGTTTATTGGAGTCTTTTGACCAGCTATACGCCAGTAGGGCAGGGACAATAAAAGCTAAATAAAATTGATGAAATGGTGCGAATGATAGGGTGAGTAGGCCGCCACACAGTAAGGCGAGTAAATCTAGAGTCACGTGTCATGGTCCGTCACATGCTCGCTAACCAAGAGCTGGTAGACCCGGCGATCATCGGCCTCAAGTACTTCAATCTTAAAGGGTTTGCTATTAATGCTTTCGCCTGTCGTTGGCACATAACCCAAGGTTTGCATGACTAGACCACCCATAGTGTCGACATGTTCACTACTGAGTTGGCAATTGAAATAGTCGTTGAATTCCTCTATTTCAGTCAGAGCTGAGACTTTGTATTTACCATTGTCTAATTTTTGAATAAAAGCATCTTCTTCCGCATCAAACTCATCTTCAATATCACCAACAATTTCTTCTAAGACATCCTCAATAGTAACCACACCAGATACACTACCATATTCATCGACAACGATAGCTAAGTGGTTATGGCTGCTGCGAAATTCTTTGAGTAAGATATCAAGCCGTTTACTTTCCGGAACAAAAATGGCTGGGCGCAATAAATTTTCGGTTAATGTGGCTTGCTCACCGGGGTTTTCAATAAAGTATTTTAATAAATCTTTAGCAAGCAAAATACCAATAACATCATCTTTATCATCATCAATAACGGGAAAGCGGGAGTGTGAGGCCTCAACAATTAAGGGCAAAAACTCTTGTGGTGACTGACCTTTCTTGACTACAATCATTTGTGCTCTAGGAATCATGATATCACGTACTTGTAAACTCGACACATTGAGTACGCCTTCGATCATGGATAATGATTCTTCATCAAGTACTTTTTGATTTGTTGCTGCTTTGAGCAAGCGTAAGATATCAGTCTTAGAGTCAGGTGGTTGTTGGAACACATGACTGATACGCTCTAGCCAAGAGCGAGGCTGTTCATCATCAATTTTTTTGCTATTCATCTGTGGTAAGAAATTATGCGTGATCTATTTTGTTTGATGTATTCTAACAAACGTCGCTTGTGAAAACTAATCTAAGCACGTGGGTATTATTTCCATTAAGTCAGGTGCCTACAACGAACCCCCGTAACATTTTTTGTTCGGGGGTGAGGGGATAAGGAGCCTGGCGGTGACCTACTTTCACATGGGGAGGCCCCACACTATCATCGGCGCAAAGTTGTTTCACTTCTGAGTTCGGAAAGGAATCAGGTGGTTCCAACTCGCCATTGCCACCAGGCAAACTTTTAGCAGTATTTTTGCTGCAATATGTTGTTAAACGTATTTTCTGCCGTGCTCATTTATTAGATATAAACTCCGCACTTCGAAAATACTTTTGCCTCATTTTATGGTCACATGATTCACCACAAATACTAAGGCAATCTAAGTCAAATCAAATCTTTTATCGTCTTGAACTCTCATTCATCAATCACTTTTCGTGATTCAGTTAGTTTTATTATTACTCCAGTTGGCTTGATAATATCAAGTCAATCAGGCAATTAGTACTAGTTAGCTCAACGCCTCACAGCGCTTACACACCTAGCCTATCAACGTCGTCGTCTTCAACAACCTTCAAGGGAAATCTCATCTTGAGGGGGGCTTCCCGCTTAGATGCTTTCAGCGGTTATCCCGTCCGAACTTAGCTACTGGGCAATGCAATTGGCATCACAACCCATACACCAGAGGTTCGTCCACTCCGGTCCTCTCGTACTAGGAGCAGATCCTCTCAAATTTCCAACGCCCACGGTAGATAGGGACCGAACTGTCTCACGACGTTCTGAACCCAGCTCGCGTACCACTTTAAATGGCGAACAGCCATACCCTTGGGACCTGCTACAGCCCCAGGATGTGATGAGCCGACATCGAGGTG
>CBFIHN010000024.1:0-25089 GCA_965662575.1 Gammaproteobacteria bacterium | reverse complement strand
GATCATTGCTGTTCCGGCAAAGACAACCGGATTAAACAGGCCCAGACTAAAAAATGATATCGTTGCTATTGACTTACCTACAAATAACGCAGTGGCAAAACCGATTTTATAATGATGCACCTCTTTTAGATAATCACGACGCGCTTGTATTTCCTCGATATTATTATAACGTGACACAATTTGATTAAGCAGCGAGATTTGATTCTTAATTTGATTCTTAATTTGATTCTTATTATCACCAGCAAGTGCTCTAAGCTCGCCGATAGCCTGATTAGCAACAGCAAGCTTTTCCTGCATCGATGAGCATTTTTCTAAAGCCTTCTTAATATTATCCTGTAATTTACTTTCTAACTCCTTTATAGCCTCTTGTATAGCGTCTTGCTCATTTTTAATAGCCACATCAAATTTTTTATCTTCTTCCTCATAGCGCTTCACCGAATTCCACACATCGAAGAGATAAAGTGCTGCAGTTAATAATGGCGACACATGCATGAGGTGCCCAACAGGACTGAGACTCCCTAATAACCACGAGGCAAATGCTGTCACAACATGTATGTGTATGTGCCACGGAAAAACAGGAGCCATTAGTATATTGTCTAGCACCCAAGGAACATATACACCAAGAAACCACGGGACAGATGTATCAAGCGACCACCAGCCAAATGCATCGCCAGCGGTAGTCAGCCCAGTTACAAACCAGGCAAAATCATTACAAATGATATAGCGATGACGTGAAAAATAAGCACCTCTATCACCATTAGCCAAATGTTTAAAGCCAATCAAGAGATGCCGGGCTAAACGCGGTGCATAATAAAGAAAGCTAAGCCAATTAAAACCATCAGCTACTAGTGGCATAGATTTGAACCAAGTATCGAATAACGCCCAACTATCTAGGCATTGGTCAATGCGTAAGCATGTCAAGCGACCGTCATTGGTTGATGCAAGGATTGGGATAATGAACCAGCATGAAGGCTTCCCTTCTTTGCTTTTTTCGCCCAGATCGTCGCCCAAATTGCTTATTTTTTTTTCTATCTCATCTAGACTAGCGCTGTATTGAAAAAACCGATAGCAAGCAGCGAGTATTTTTAAATTTTCTTTATATTCATCGCTATATTTGTCTGCTAAGGATTCGCGCTTGACTTCGTAGATTCCAGCTAAGGTTTCGATATACTTGATGATTTCTTTACTGCTGTTTCTATCTTCAATGAAATGCTGAACGGCACCTTCAGTATCTATGCTGTTATGTAAGCGTGATTCATCCACTGCAACATCAATAGCTTGAATGTCTTGAATGTTAGATGCATCTGTCGATAGACTGCCATTTTCCGACTCGCTATCTTCAGGCATATTTAATTTCTTATCTTCCTCATTTTCATTGTTCGACTTAGGGTTTGCAGCCGCGATCAATTGTGATTCAAAAGTAATGGACTCTACTTTTATATCAGGCATAACAAATTCCTTTCAATTATGTAACCATCAGCATCTTATCCTATCATTTTAATATTTTCCATCTTTTTTTAAATAAAAAATAACATATTGATAAATAATTAATTTTTATGTTTCTGCTTCAAAAAAAAATCAACCTAGCACAGATTTTTACACAATTCATTGCTTTACAATTACAATATTGCCTGACACCGCCGCCATCTTTTTATGGGGCTGTTGCAAGCTGGTTTATAGCGAGCGATAGCTAGACGAAAAAAATTAAAAAAGCGGAGTTTATACCTAACAAATGAGCAGTTTTTCATTTTTTTCAACGACGCTAGTGCCGCTAGAAACTGGTTTGCAACAGTCCCTTTATCTATTGCCGCCTTGCTACAGCCTTCAAGTAATAGCTGAAACTGAAGGCTGCTACTCGATTGTAAGGCGTTCAAACTGAGAAAAAATACTTGGCTGAGTCAGGTGATTCACACCTAGCGACAGACTAACCGACACCAGCAATTAGCTCATCGACAAAGGCCACTAAATGGGGAAAGATTTGCACCGAGTCGATTAAATCTGGATATTGATTGAACGTGCTAGCCCCCCGCCCTGTTTTAACCAATATAGGTTGACAACCTGCTAAACGAGCCGCTTGCAGATCGGCATATTTATCACCGACAAAATAGGCATCCCTGGGCGATAGACCACTGTGATTGAAGATATCCAGCAGCATCCCTGGCTTTGGTTTACGGCAATGGCAATGATCATCAGGGTGATGCGGGCAATAGGTCAGATAGTCGATATGCGCATTGCACGCTTTGAGCTGTGTATGCATCTTATGATGAATGGCTTTCAAATCGTCTTCGTCAAATAATCCACGAGCTAGACCCGATTGATTTGTTGCAACCGCAACATAATAGTTCTGTTGATTCAGCCTAGCGATGGCTTCTAGACTTCCAGGAATCGCCTGCCATTCCATTGGGTTTTTAATATAATGATCAGAATCTTGGTTAATCACACCATCCCGATCGAGAATGACCAAACCTTGCATAATTCAGCTCCAACTATCCATTAAGACCTTCATTCATCCTGCGAAAGTCCTGATTTATTCAACCAATGACATCCATGAGCAACCTGCCTAGCTCAAGCTAGACTTTTTTCAACAATCTCACGAACATCAGAACACAGCCCCTGATAAGCTAGCAGTGCCATCAATGCAGTTTTCATTTGCGATTGATAAGGCTCGGCATAATGCTGCCAATTCATTAATGCCCGCACCACTCTGGCTGCGACTTGTGGGTTATTATTCAATAATTTTACTTGCGTTGCCAGCCATTGATAGCTAGCTCCATCAGTACGATGAAAACACGCCAAGTTACTCGCAAAGGCGACAACCAGTGCATAAACTTTATTCGGATTACTACGATCAAACGCTGGGTGTTCAGTCAAAGACGTCACCAATTCGAATGTGTTTTCATGATCAGCCAACGCTTGTACCTGTAGCCATTTATCAACAACCAAAGCCTCATCTTGCCATTGCTGATAAAATTCTTGCAGTGCTTTCTCGCGCAAGACAGTATGTCTATTTGCCGCTAAACTATGCAAAGCGGCTAATTGGTCTGTCATATTATCACTGTCTATGAATTGTTGATAGGCTAGCTGGGCATACGCTTGATCTGGCAGCAACACCAAGTAACTCAGACACCGATGACGCAATTTACGTTTGGCAATATCATCAGCATGATGGCGATAACTCGACAAGGCAAGTTGCTGGTAACGCGCAAGCAATAATTCTGATAACTGCTCTGCGATGGTTTTCAGCAAGAAACGTCGCGCCGCCACTAAGGCTCCCATATCAACTAGATCAAACTCTTGCGCCAAAGATTGCAAATCCGGCAAGGTCAATATTTCTGTTAACAGGCTTAGATCAATGGTTTGATCTGACAGCGCTTGAGATAGAAAGGTTATGAAACTGAGGGGAATATGCCATGCATCTGACTGAGCTAAATGTAACAGCAGATTTTTCGCCAATGTTTGTGACGCTTGCCAACGGTTAAACAGGTTGTCATCAAATCGACTAAGCAATAATAGTTCTTGCTCACTGCGTTCAAATACCACTTTCACTGGCGCGGAAAAGTCGCGTAACATCGATAAGACAGGCTTCTCGGTAGCGCTGAAAGTAAACACCTGTTTTTCCTCAGTTAATTCTAGAACAAACTTATGACCCGTTTGCCCTTGATATGAGGTGTTAAGCGGTTGTCCTGACCCACGTAATAACCCTATTTTAATCGGCAGGTGAAATGGCGCTTTCGCTGAACCATCTGCCGTTTTTGCTGTTGCTTGACTCAAGGTTAAAGCATACAACTGTTGATCTGCATCATAGGATTCTTTAACTGTGACAATCGGTGTACCTGCCTGGCAATACCACCGCATAAACTGTGTTAAATCTCGCCCACTGGCATCAGCAAGTGCTTGGACAAAATCATCACAAGTCACTGCCTGGCCATCATGACGTTGAAAATATAATTTAACGCCGGCAATAAACCGCTGCTGACCCAGCAACGTTTGCAGCATGCGGATCACTTCTGCGCCCTTATTGTAGACCGTCACCGTATAGAAATTATTCATTTCAACATAAGAAGATGGGCGAATAGGATGGGCCATTGGACTCGCATCTTCAGCAAATTGTGCGCTACGAATGATACGCACATCATCAATACGTTTGGCAAGGGCAGAGTGATGGTCCATGGTAAAACTCTGATCACGGAAAACCGTTAACCCTTCCTTTAAACTCAGTTGAAACCAATCGCGACACGTCACGCGATTGCCACTCCAATTGTGGAAATATTCATGGGCAATGACTGCCTGAATCTGTTGATAATCCTGATCAGTCGCCGTTTGATCGTTGGCCAAGGTATAACGGGTATTAAAAATGTTTAAGCCCTTATTTTCCATCGCACCCATATTAAAATCTGGGACCGCAACAATCATATAAGTATCTAAATCATATTCACAACCATAGACCTGTTCATCCCAGATCATCGCCTCTTTCAGTGACTGCATGGCATGCGATGTTTTATCCTGATCAGCTGGTAACGTATAAATTTTTAAATCAACTGTTCGACCTGACATTGTTGTCATTTGGCTTTGCGACAAGGCTAAATCCCCAGCAACCAAGGCAAATAGGTAGCAAGGTTTCTGGTGAGGATCATGCCAACGAACAAAATGACGGCCACCAGCCAAATCGCCTTGATCAATTAAATTGCCATTAGACAACAGCACGGGATATTCCGCCTTGTCTGCACGGATCGTGACTGTAAAAACTGATAGCACATCCGGACGATCTAGATAATAGGTTATCTTACGGAAACCATGAGATTCACACTGCGTACAAAACAAACCACCCGAGCAATATAATCCTTCCAAAGAGGTATTCAAATGAGGCTGACAATGACTGACAATTTTCAACTCAAATTGATCCGGCACATCACCAATAGTTAATTGCTCATCAGTTAGAACATAATCAACCAATTGATTATTAAGATGCAGAGCAACCAGTGCTTGTTGCCTGCCATGCAGTACCAATGGCTTTTGATGCCTGCCCAGTTTATTCACCTGCAAAACGGAGCTAACGATGGCGACATCCTCATGAAGATCAAAATCTAGCGCAATACTTTCAATGGAAAAATCCGCTGGTTGGTAGTCTTTTAAATAATTAGCCTGCATATGCCTTGACACTCTGTCATTTGATATCGATGAAATATGCCTGATTAGCCCAGAAAATACCAGTGCTATAACGCTGTTAGCAATAAGTTAACTTGTCCGGTTTAGTAGCAAACGAATTGTCCGCTTTGCAGTGCTTAAAGTTGCATCCTCGATGAGCCGTGGCTTGTCGAGCTGGCTCTGTGCAATAAGCTTTATCTGCATAAACAGCACCTTGGCTAGGGCAAACACGCTTGAGTCCTTGAGCATATTAATCAAGCCGCTTTGCATATCCACCCAGTCTCATCCGGACAGATCGCGTACTACTACTGAGGACAGTTTACTTACTTATCTACAATCTATCTCTTTTATCATTGTGAGTCCAAAAAACATCTTATAAGATATATTGCAGTCCTAGCTAATCGATTTATTAAATGTCCGTAGCCAAAAAAAAATTACTCCTGATTCAGGGCCCTCTTGCCGGCGTCAGTTGCTCGCCTTTCAGAGCATTGGCTCAAGATTATGGGGGTGCTGATTACTGCTATAGTGAAATGATTTCGGCGAAAACATTACTGCAAACTCGGATCGCCAAACGTTATACTCACAAAGCGCCCAACGAAGGCAAACTGTGTATTCAGTTATCAACGACAGACCCTCACGAACTGAGAGCTGCCTGCCAAAAAGCGTTGGACTATGGGGCTGATTTTCTTGACCTTAACTGCGGTTGCCCCGTTAATAAAATCCGTAAAAAAGGTGCTGGCTCAAAACTATTAGCCAATACACAACTGCTTGGCCAGCTGATTGAAACAATGAAAACAACTAGCTCGGTGCCGGTTTCGGTTAAAATACGCGTGGATGGTCATAGTCACGATCACTTTAATCTTGACGTCTTAAAAACAGTAGAAAGTGCTGGCGCAGATAGGTTGATTGTCCACGGTCGGCACTGGCGTGAAGACTACTCAACAGCTTGTCATTACTCACAAATTGCAGCGCTCGTTCGACAGGCATCTATTCCGCTAATCGCCAATGGTGACGTTAGTGATATTAAAAGCCTCAACGCACTGTTAAGCACTGGCTGTGCTGGCGTGATGATTTCTCGAGCAGCTGTTGGTCAACCGTGGCTGTTTGCACAACTACGGGCACAATGGCAAGGACATACATACACCAAACCTAATTTAGCCGAGATTGGGCACTGTTTTTTAACACATATCAAAGGTCTCATCTGCCTGGATGGCGAAAAAAAAGCCGTTCTACAGGCAAGACAGCTTGGCAAATACTATGCAAGAACGAACATTAATCACGGTGAATACTTACCCCGACTTTACCAAGTTAAGACATTCAAGGACTGCCAAATGCTAGTTGCTGACTTTTTCCAGTGCTGTTAATGGCCAACGAGGGTACACCTGAATCTCTGTATTCGCACGCTGACCTGATGCCAAGCGCAATGCACCAGCCAACGCAATCATCGCACCATTGTCGGTACAAAATTCTGATCGCGGATAGAAAACCTCCCACCCCACTTGCTCTTTAAAACGCTGACGTAATTGTTGATTTGCACTAACACCACCGGCCATCACAATCCGTGCAATACCTGTTTGCTTGATTGCACGACGACACTTAATCAGCATTGTATCAACCACAGCATCTTCAAAAGCATAGGCTATATCAGCTTTGGCTTGCTCCGATTGGCTGCTGTTATACCAGGCATTACGCGCAAAAGTTTTTAGCCCACTAAAACTAAAATCCAGTCCAGGACGGTTTGTCATCGGCCGTGGAAAATTAAACCGTCCTGGGCACCCCTGTTGTGCCAAACGCGCCAACTCAGGTCCGCCGGGATAAGGCAAGCCTAACAGTTTTGCTGTTTTGTCGAACGCCTCACCTGCGGCATCATCGAGTGATTCCCCTAATAATTCATAATCACCAACAGCAGCGACTTTGATCAGCTGTGTGTGACCGCCAGAGACCAACAAGGCAATAAATGGAAACGCCGGTCTTGTTTCTTCCAGCATCGGTGCGAGCAAATGACCTTCTAGGTGATGGACACCGATTAATGGCACCCCCCAACCCAAACTCAAACCATGTGCCACACCAGCCCCAACCATCAAGGCGCCCATCAATCCCGGGCCAGCCGTATAGGCAATACCCTCAATCTCTGTTGCTTGCAATGATGCCGACTGCAAAACCTGATCGATCAACGGTAAAATTTTACGGATATGATCTCGCGAAGCAAGCTCCGGTACGACACCACCATAGTCAGCATGTAATTTGACCTGGCTATACAGCGCATCCGCCAATAGCCCTTTGTCGGTTGAATAAATGGCAATACCTGTTTCATCGCAAGATGTTTCGATACCTAAAACAATCATAGAACCTATTTGAATACACCCAAACGTTTCTCAATTATACGTTGTTGGCCATAAGTCTGCTAGAATAAGGTTTTAATCATCCATCACCTGGTATCTATGCCTTATCATATTCACTTGGCCCACGACCCTAATCAACACTTTGATGCATCAGATGATGAAACCATCTTGGATGCCGCCCTACGCCAAGGCATTGAGATTCCTTTTAGCTGCCATGCCGGCATCTGCACAACCTGCAAAGGCAAAGTCATCACTGGGCAATACGATTATGGTGAGCATGACATCGTTGGCATTGACCCTAACAACACAGAAAATGACGTTCTTTTCTGTTGCGCTTATCCCCGATCTGATCTGACTATCTCGCATCACGCATTTAAGATGAGCGCTCAGACATTGACTACCAGGCTAATCAAAAAAGATCAACTTAGCCAACATATTACGGCTCTCAAAATTGAAACACCCAAGGGCTTTACCTACCAAGCGGGACAATATCTCAGCTTATTACATTGTGATCAGCGCTACCCCTTTTCAATTGCCAATGCCCCAGGCAATGACTATCTTGAACTCCATATCCAAGTTGCACCACATGACCAGGCTTGTGCTCAATTACTGCATACGCTATCACCCGAGGATACAATCACCCTGATTGGCCCAGAAGGTAATGCTTACTTGCGCCATAGTGGCCGACCATTACTCCTCATCGCTGGAGGTAGTGGCCTGGCACCAATGAAGGCAATCATTGAGCAAACTTTACAAGAAGATGATTCTCGAGATATACATCTTTTTTGGGGCGTTCGTCACTCAAGCTTTTTATATCACCACTCACAATTACTAAACTGGGCACGTTACATACCACATTTTAGCTATACCCCGGTAGTCTCTGAGCATGAGGCGGAATGGTCAGGGAAAAGCGGCTTAGTACACCAAGTGGCAATGACTAGCATAAGCAACTGCCATGATTATGATATTTATTTGGCTGGACCATTTGATATGGCCTTTGAGGCTCGAGATGATTTCAAAAAGGCCGGGGTAAACTCTGCTCACCTCTATGCGGATGCCTTTGCTTTTGCTTAACCAGCGGATATCAGACGATGATACCAATGGGCACTTGCCTTTGCTGTTCTTACCTGGGTTTGATAATCGACATGGATAATACCAAAACGCATGCTATAGCCATAGGCCCACTCAAAATTATCCATTAAACTCCAGACAAAATAACCTTTAACCGGCACACCCACCTGTAGCGCTTCCGCCATACGACTAATATGCGCATCAAGATATTGAATCCGACGTTGATCATTAATTTGGCCAAAGTGATCAGGCTCATCGTTGTAACATGCACCATTTTCAGTAATATAGATTGCCTTAGGCTGATAGTCTTTATGTAAACGAACTAATAACTCGTAGAAACCATCAGAACTGACATCCCAGCCAATATCTGTTTGAGCTTGACTATCTTGCGGAAAAATCTCTTGTGGCAAACTTGCCCGACTATCCCGGCACACTTTGCGGGTGTAGTAATTAACACCTAAAAAATCGATGTCTTGATTAATCAGCGCCATATCACCCTGTTCAATAAAATGAATATTTTCGCCATAGTATGCCAACATATCTTGCGGGTAATACCCCTTAAAAACAGGATCGGCAAACCACCGATTGAAATAGCCATCATGCTGTCTCGCAGCATCTTGGTCCAACGGGTCTTGAGATGCTGCAACAGCATGCTCAAAATTCAGTGTAATGCCGATTTTTGCTTGTGGTAATGCTTGGCGAATAACCTGAACTGCCCGCCCATGTGACATCAAAATATGATGTGCTGCGGTTAGTGCCTGCTGTAAATCTTTTATTCCAGGTGCATGCGCACCAATCTCATGACTGAGCATACTGGCGCACCAAGGCTCATTGTGGGTAATCCAGTGGTTAACATCAGGAAACGCAGAAACAATGGCTTGTGTATACTCGGCAAAACGTGCAACCACTTCCCGCTGACGCCATCCGCCTTGATCTTCCATCCATTGCGGTAAATCCCAGTGATATAGAGTAATATATGGCTTAATCTCATATTGCTTCAAACAATCTACTAGCCGACGGTAAAAAGCAATGCCAGCTTGATTCACCACACCATCCGCATGCGGTATGATTCTTGGCCAAGCGATTGAAAAACGATAATGGTCAATACCCAGCGTTTTCATTAAGGCAATGTCTTGCTCAAATCGATGATAATGATCACAAGCTATTTGACCATCCGTCTGATCTTGAATGGCACCCGGCTGACGGCAGAAGGTATCCCAAATTGAATCTGTTTTTCCATCAGCTGCTGCTGCACCTTCAATCTGATAGGCTGAGGTAGCACAACCCCAAATAAAATCTTGAGGAAAATGACTATGACGCATTGGCAAAACCATCCTTAGTCACTGGGCGATAACGACGGCGGCATACAAAAACAATCACAGCAATAACGGCCATAAAACCGACACCAGCCAATATTGCACTTTCGATGCCCAGATGATGACTTAAGATGGACAAACTGAATGTCGCAAAGGGTGGCCCAACAGAATCCATGACCATGATATAGGCAAGAACATACGTGGATAAGACACTAGAAAAGCTTAGAGTATAACTAATCATCACTGGTAACATGCATGCACTGACCAGTGCAATCAATATCGCAATTGCAAATAACCAGGTTGGTTGATTGCTCACGGTAAACAAAACAAAACACAGGGCAAATAAGCCAGCACCAACAATCAAGAAAAATCTTGCCGAGACTTTCGGCACCAAAAAACGCCCAAGGACCAATCTTGCAACCGCCTGAGTGATGCCGTAAGCCGAAAGAATAGACCCCGATAATTCAGCGGTAAACCCCAAATTATGCTGCATATAAGGGGCAAACCAATATTGAACAATATTCTGTGAACCGGTCATCAAAAATAACGCCAACCCCATCACCAAAATCACAGGGGACTTATAAACATCCTGCCACCCACCCGATTGCTGGGCTTTGGGTCGTGATACCTGGGTTACTTCATGTAGACGGAGTAAGAATGGCAATAACGCCATAACAATAAACATGATGGCAACAAAAAGATAAGCACTGGTCCAACCACCATGGGTGATCAAAGCTCCACCCATCCAAGCACCAGCAAAAAAACCAATACTCCAAAATGCATTGAGAATGCTTAGCATCCCACCACGTTGTCGGTCAGCATAAATAGACACAACAAGATAATTAGTCGCAGGATAAAGGATACCTGCACCGGCACCACCAATTGCTAGGACTATTGCATAGATAGCGACGTCACCTAAATGAAGGGTCACTGATAAGACGATACATAAAGCTGACAAACTATAAATAATTCCAGCATAAGACAGCGCTTTTGCTCCGCCGACTTTGGCGATGATACGACCACTCAAGGCATTGGCAATCAGTGCGACCATCATTGGCAGCGTATCAATCAACATGGCATGACTAACACTGATGCCAAATTGATTACTAACATGGGTTGCAACAAGACCAGGAATAGAAACACTGGCACCTAGGGCAATAAAACTTAAAAACGCTAGTATTGTTACGCGTCGATGCTCAGACACAGCAAAAGTATTTGTTAAATTTTTATATGCCAAACGACTCACAAAGCAATCCTTCGAATTAGAAAATAAATTTAGATCGACAACATGCTAAATAAAAAAATAACAAAAATCAATTGTATAATTCAATAAAATATTAATAATTTTACCTAAAGCTAGAAGGAGTCTACCGCCATGGCTTGCTGACGCTGCACGTCGAGCTTGTATAGCTGCTTTGCTTGTGCTTCATCAAGTAATCCTTGATCGACTGCCTGCGTAATCTGCATATCTAAACTGACTGCATCAATAGCGCCAGCTTTGACTGCATTGTGCAAGATTAAACGCGCATTAGCAGTCTCTACCCACAAAATAAAAGTTTGCTCAAGCTGGTCTGCCGCACTTGAGCTCGCTGTGTCCAATGCAGTGTACTGAGTAAAGCGCGTACGTAGTTCGGTGTGACGACACATGCTATAGACCACTTGACTGTCTAAATCATCACTTGGCTTTTGGTAACGACGACCAAGTGGAAAACATAGCCACTGCCAGACTCTGGCTAAAGCACGCAGGGGAAAATTAGCAAAAAAAGCAAATAACGCTTGTTGAATTTCAAAAAGGCAATACTCTATTGCCCAAGTTGCTATAGCACACTCGGATTTTTTTTGCCCATGCTGAACAAAATAATGGACAACGCTGGTTGCAAGGTAAAGATAGCTGAGCACATCACCCAGGCGAGCTGATAAACGTTGATCACGCTTAAGACGACGACCTAATACAACAAGTGCAGCATCGCTGATCAACGCAAAGTTTGTACTTAAGCGTGATAATTGACGGCAGTGTTCGCTAAGCGGGCCATCTACAACAGAAATAAAGCGACCAGCACTGAGACTATGCCAAGCAGTTTTTGCTAAATTATGGATTAAGTACCGTTGATGCTGCACTAAGAGGCGATCAAATCGCTGACGCGTTTGCGGTATATCTTGTTGCTTGGCAAGCTCAATTTCTTGCCGCAAATAGGGATGACAACGCACTGCGCCTTGACCAAAAATCATTAGGTTGCGGGTCAGAATATTGGCACCTTCAACCGTAATTGAAATCGGCATGCCTTGGTAGGCATGTGCAAGATAATTTTTTGGACCATTGATAATGGCCTTACCGCCGTGGATATCCATACCATGATTAATAATTTGACGACCGAGCTCAGTCGTATGATATTTGATAATCGCAGAAACCACCGATGGTTTTAAACCTTGATCAACGGGTATTAAACTCATTGCGCGGCAAGCGTCAATTAAATAACTGTAGCCGCCAATTTGAGCGAGCTTCTCTTCAATACCTTGCATTTTAAATAAAGGCGTATGAAATTGTTCACGCAAACTTGCATAGGCGCTGCTAGTCAAAAAATTAGCAACCGCATTGGCACCACTTAAAGCCGGCAGTGAAATAGCTCGACCTGCTGCTAAACAGTCCATCAGCATTCGCCAGCCCTGCCCCGCCATTCTTTTACCACCAATAATCCAATCGATAGGGATAAAGGCATCTTCAATGTCAATGGGACCATTCATAAAGGCCATATTCATGGGGTGATGACGTTGCCCAATGTGAACACCCGGATGACCCGCCGGGATCAGCGCACAAGTAATCCCAAGTTCATCGCTGCCTGCCGAGGTAGCCTCGAGCAAATGATGAGGATCATACAGTTTAAATGCTAGGCCAATTAAGTCAGCAACGGGGGCTAAAGTAATATAGCGTTTATGAGCATTAACCCGAATCCCGAGTGTTTTTTGCCCATCAATGACTTGTTCGCAAATGACTCCCGTGTCAGTCATTGAGGCAGCATCGCTGCCAGCATCACTAGAGGTCAGGCCAAAACACGGAGTCAATTCACCCGCCGCTAACTTGGGCAGATAATGCTGTTTTTGCTCGTGGGTGCCGTAGTGTTGTAATAACTCACCTGGCCCCAAGGAGTTAGGGACCATCACAGTGACGGCAGCCGCTAAATTTTTGGTTGCTATCTTCATGACAATAGCTGAGTGTGCAGCAGCAGAAAAACCCTTGCCACCATAGCTTGGGTCAATGATCAATCCAAAAAAACCTTTGTCTTTGATAAAACGCCAAACTTTTTTTGGTAAATCTTGGCGTTTTTGGATTTGATGATCATTAAGCAACTGACATAAGGCTGTTGTTTCATGGTCAAGAAAATGCTGTTCTGCCTCACTGAGCTGTGCGCTAGGCAGCTGGTAGAGTGCTTCCCACTCGATTTGCCCACAAAACAGCTGTTTCTCTAACCAACTATGCCCCGCATCTAATGCGATTTGCTCGGTCGTTGACAATGATGCGCTATTGTTTTTTAGATACCGATAAATAGGATCGCTCAGCCATCGTTGACGGATACTAGGCATGGCAAATAAGCCCATACTGATTATAAACAATAACCACAAAACACCACCGCCAACACCACTGACCCAACCAAAAAAATCTAAGACAACTAATAAGATGAATGTGACTATCGCCCACAGGGTGAAGCTCGGTCTGATAACACAAATCGACCAAGTAACAACAAAAATTAAAATAATATCCAGTAGCACAATCATTGACGTAATTCCTTCTTCAACACTTTACCTAGATGGTTTTTAGGCAACTCGTTATAAAACGTCACAACTTTTGGCGCTTTATACGCAGCTAACTTTTTGCGGCAATGACGAATAATTTTATCTGTTGTGATGTGATGGTTAGCTTTTAACACAATACAAGCCTTAACAACTTCCCCGTGCTCAACATCTGTTTGGGCGATTACTGCCACCTCGCCAACTTGAGGCAATTGAGCAATAACATCTTCAACCTCTAATGAAGACACTTTCAAACCAGAGACATTAATCATATCCTTCAAGCGATCAACCAGAAAAATATAACCCTCGCGATCAAGATAAGCGATATCACCGGTTTTGAACCAACCATCCTGGGTCATCACTTTGGCCGTAGCGGTCGGCTGATGCCAGTAAGCTTGCATCACCTGTGGGCCGCGC
This sequence comes from Gammaproteobacteria bacterium, assembly GCA_965662575.1. Lineage (GTDB taxonomy): Bacteria > Pseudomonadota > Gammaproteobacteria > Francisellales > CACEW01 > CBFIHN01. The sequence goes on along the minus strand of CBFIHN010000024.1, from coordinate 11,012 downwards.
ACCCAAAGCTCCCCTGGTTCCAAAGGAGGCTGTAACTTTCCGCTACCATCTCGAACACTCACCTCAGTATGGCTAATCGGCAAACCTACAGCGCCGTTAAAATCTTGATTAATTGGACAGATACTGACAACAGGCGATGTTTCTGATAATCCATAACCTTGACTTAAATGACAACCAGTAACACGATGCCAGCGTTTGGCAACATCACTTTGCACCGCCATACCCCCACCCAAAGTGATACGCAAATGACTAAAATCACATTGTTTAAAATCTGGATGATTAAGCAAAGCATTGAATAACGTATTAACACCGGTAATCCCAGTGAATTGACTGCGACGTAGAGTTTTTATAAAACCCGTTATATCCCGCGGGTTGGGAATCAAAATATTCTCACCGCCAATAGCAATAAAGACCAGACAGTTAGCCATCAACGAAAAGACATGATAGAGCGGCAAAGGGGTAATAATACGATTCTGTTTATCATCTAAATGATGATAAACCCACGCCACACATTGTTTAATATTAGCCATCATATTGCCATGGCTGAGCATGACACCTTTAGCTTTACCAGTCGTCCCACTGGTATATTGTAAGAAGGCCAAGTCTTGACCTGTTAACTCAACATTTTGCCAATAAGGCTTTGCAGCTTCACCTAAAGTCAATGCTTGGCGAAAGCGAATCCCATGAATTGGCTTCCAGGGTGGTGATAGGCGTTTGATATGGCGTACTACCGCATTAATAATCAAGCGTTTTATTGGCGAATATAATGCACCAATTGAGGTGATAATCACTTTTTCTAGCTGGGTTTGATCAACAACTTTCGTCAGTTCATTGACAAAATTTTCGGCGACCACCATGACGCGAGCCTGCGAATCAATCAATTCATGCTTGAGCGAATGCGCTTTATCCAATGGATTAAGATTAACGATAATTAAACCCGCCTGCAGGGCGGCAAAAATGACAACGGGATATTGCAGTAAATTGGGTAACATAACCGCCAAACGGTCGCCTTTATTCAGCTTAAGATGATACTGATAATAACAGGCCAGTGCATGGCTTTGCTCGGCTAATTGTCGGTAGCACATCTTGGCACCCTGACAGGTAAACGCGACGTTGTCTGCATATTGCGTGCAGCTTTGTTGAAATAGAGAGACTAAAGTCTCTTGATTATCAATTGGTATTGTTTCTGGTATGCCTTTGGGATAGGCCCCTAGCCAAGGTTTGTCCATCATTTTTCCTCCACCAGTTTCATTATAGGTGAAAACTATCGGCGTTGCTTTAACGCTTGGAAAGGCGGAATTGACAAAAACACTCGAGTTGCTAAATTCATTTGCTTTGCGGCGCCAAATTGATAGAGAATAAAAATCCAAGGACTGACAACCCTGGTATTTTTATTTCCTGATTTGATTTTGCCTACGCGGCACAGGTCAAAGTAACATTTAATCATGAGTCAACACGATTACCCATGCTATTCATAGACTAATTCCTTCTGGATGTTGTTGCGCAGGCCTTGTTCCCCAAATAACAAACAGAAATCACCACTATTTCGGTCAGCCCAAGCACAAGCATCTTTGAGTTCGTCCCTTAATGCGCTACCTTCACTATAAAAATTACCTATCACACCTCCTGAATAAGTTATAGTACAAAGGATAGCCATTAAAATAAATGCAGATAAGCTCATTTTAGAGTTCGCCAGCATAAATATAATCAAAGGCTGCAAAAACTCTACGCCGCTTAATACCGCACTACTCGCCGGAATAATAGCATAGCTGCCTTTCATTAAGCATCGATTTTCACTTGAATTAAAAGGAAATACTAGCTGTGTTTCACAACTGTCACTTTTAAGGTAATTAACCGCTTCTCGCGCCTCAAAGAAATAGGTTGGGATTGCGGTAAAAAACACATTTAAACAAAAAACAATAAGCATCCATTCAATTTTTGTATTGATATCGTGTTCAACACCAATGATAGAGGACTGACCGACCATGTGGTCGATAGTATGGCCTATCACAAATAATACAAGCAATCCTTTTTCCATGGTAGGGCCAAATTGAAAATCATGATGTATGCCAAATAATGAACAAAGCTCGGTTAAATAGATAAAACCACCACAAAAAATTAAGCATAAAAGTCCTATGCCAGTGTATTCCCACCAAGGAAGCTTTGCTAATGGTGAACTATGCGGGTTCATGTTAAAAAGGTTTCTTAGTGCATCATAGTTGGTTAAAGCAAGAAAAGTTTCATCTGCTATCCTGTAACTGCTAAAGGCAACTTTAGAACTCCAATGCCAGTGAGAGCCAAAAGCACCTGAGCTTTTATCATCAACGATAGCTGCACCTTGAAAACTATAGGCACATACCGTAGCAATTACCGCAGAGACTGAGGGTACGATAAACTGAGTAAGACCTTCATCTTGCCATTGGTACTGTGTGGAAAGGTTGTTCAACAATAAGTGCGAGGAAAACCAATGGCTGGTACCACTGGCAATAGCAAAAACGTAGCGAATGATTTCTTTTTGAGATGGCATGTTGACATCCGTGTAGTCATATCTTTTGAGATATTAATGAAAATGATTCTCATTTGCAATAAAAATGTAATAATTTAAGGGGTTAATTGTGTTGCCCCACTTTTATCGTTTTCTTCGGATTTGATCACATAAAAGTCAACGCAGGAAAGAAAATGACATAACAATCACTGATGGTTATCAGGACTTGCCCAAAACGTCAGCGCCTATACCTCTATCAGAGCTAATAACTGTGCTGGGCTAATTTCATCAGAGATAATCGCTTGCCCTAACTGCTTCAATAAAACGAATCGTAATTGGCTACCGACTTTCTTTTTGTCTTGCTGTATTGCCTCAATTATTTCGACACTCTTGCACTGCAGCGGAATAGAGATCGGCAAATTGGCTTTTTGCAGCCAGTCTGTCGTTTTGCTATAAATCTCAGCAGCAAGACCTAACTCCTGTACGGATAATTGCAGGGCCAAACATAGACCAATACTGACCGCCTCACCATGAAGAAGTTCACCATAACCCATATTGGTTTCAATCGCATGACCGATAGTATGGCCGAAATTTAACGTTGCTCGCAGACTAGATTCATGCTCATCTTGCGCAACAATACGGGCTTTAATTTCACAGCAGCGTTGAATCATATAACCGAGTGTTGGTTTATCACGCTTCAAAATACGTTGCTGATTATTGATCAACCAATCGAAGAAGATAGGGTCAGCAATGAGAGCATGTTTCATCACCTCTGCCAGTCCGGCACTGAATTCACGCTGAGGTAGCGTGTCTAATGTATTGATATCAGTAATAACTGCTTGCGGTTGATGAAAGGCGCCGATCATGTTTTTACCATGCGGATGGTTAACTGCCGTTTTACCGCCAACACTGGCATCAACTTGCGCAAGCAACGTCGTGGGCACCTGGATAAACTGAATCCCACGTTGGTAGCAAGCGGCAGCAAATCCAGCAATATCACCGATAACGCCACCACCAAGGGCGATGATTGTCGCCGATCGGCTCAGTCGATGCTGAATTAATTGATCCATGATTTGCTCAAAGCTAGCAAGCGTTTTGTATTGTTCGCCGTCTTTAAGAATAGTTGTCACGACTGTGCGCCCCGACAGCTGCCGCATTAGAGGCTTGAGATACCATTGGGCAACTGTCTCATTAGTGACAACCATGATCTCCTGCCCAAGCTTAGGCAAAAGATCCGATAAATGATGTAAGGCATCTGCCTCAACATAAATGGGGTAAGTGCGCTCGTTAAGACTAACAGTTACTGTCGGCATAAATCATATCAATGATTTCATTGGCAATATTTTTTGCCGTACGGCCTTTCGTTTCAATCACATAGTCAGCTGCTTCACGATAGAGTGGATCGCGCTCATCAGTAATCTTTTCGAGCTTCTCTTTCTTATCACCACCTTGTAATAACGGCCGCTTTTTGTCTTTTTCTGTCCGTTGAAATAATTGATCTGGATCTGCTTGCAGATAAATGACAACACCACGCGCAGATAAACGGTCACGATTCTCTCCACGTAATATCGTGCCACCACCTGTGGCTAAAACAATGCCCTGCTTTTCGGTGAGTTCATCAATGACCTTTGCTTCACGATCACGGAAGCCTTCCTCACCTTCAAGGTCAAAAATCCAAGCAATATCAGCACCACAACGTTTTTCAATTTCTTGATCGCTATCAAAAAATTGTGCTTTAATTAGTGAGGTTAACTGGCGACCAATAGTGCTTTTACCAACACCTGGAGGCCCAATCAAAAAAATATTTTTAGTACGATTCACCGTGTCAAGTCCTGTGTGTCTGTTGATACAAGAGGGATAGGATTTGGGACATTAAAGTCAGTGACGGAGTATAGCAAAATAGTTTGCTGCAAGCTATAGGACCGCCGACAACCATTTCGTCACACGCAACAAGAAAATGAGAACAAACACTTGGCTGCGCAAGGCAAGTGATATAGTTCAATGACCATAGAGTTTTTACACCTTCTCATCACAATCAATGAAACAGTTTTCGCTGCACAATGATGCCATTTTTCACTACTGCTATGGCAACAAGTTGTTGCTGACAATATAACCGATAGTCACCGCTTAGTTGTTCAAGTAACTCCACTCGTTTGCCATGATGCAGCTGCTGTCGTTGTTCCGCTGTTATTGAATAACTCGGCCATTTCATTAAGCCTGCATCGATCGGCAATAAGTGTATCGCAGGATCTGAGGCTTGTGTCACTTGATCCAAAGTCAGCATGTACTCTGACTGAAATCCCGAACAGTATAACCGCCTGAGCATCGTTAGATGTGCCGCACAGTGTAATGCTTGTCCAATATCTTCCGCCAAGCGACGAATATACGTTCCTTTACTACAGACCACCTGAAGTTCTAACCAATCTTGACCCAGTGCAAGTAAAACCAATTGATGAATGTGAATCCGACGTGCTTTGCGTTCAACGTCTATACCTTGGCGTGCCAACTGATACAACGGCACACCGTCTTTTTTAAGCGCGGAATACATCGGTGGCACTTGTTTAATATCACCAAGAAATTGGTTCAAAATCAACGACACTTTTTCTTGACTCAGCGCTGGCACAGGTGTTTGCTCAATAATATCACCGTCTGCATCGCCCGTGTCTGTCCCCACACCTAATTGAATGCGCGCTTGATAGCATTTATCACTTGCCAGCAAATACTCACAAAGTTTGGTTGCTTGACCAAAGCACAGTGGCAGCATCCCGGTAGCCATCGGATCCAAACTGCCGGTATGCCCAGCCTTATCGGCTTTTAAGTATCGCTTAACTTTCTGCAAAACCTGATTTGAACTAAATCCTGACGGCTTGTCCAACAAAATAATACCATCAATTTTCATACCCACAGGACCTATATGCAAAAGCTTCTATTGATTAATTTAACACAGCATTGGAAAAACTTATCTCACATCATGCTGGTTTTTCACCCTTATCATAGTAAAATCACTTGCCTTTAGTTATACAGATTCCAAGCATGCAGTCACTGTCTCGCCTCTATCAACACCGCCCCCTGGCCACAAGCCTCGGCTTGCTTTGTGTTATTTTTATCATTAATTTTTGTACCTATGGTATACCAGTGCTACAACGCCCTGACGAAGGTCGTTATGCTGAAATTGCACGTGAGATGTTGGCTAATCATCAATTTATTGTCCCCCACCTCAATGGGATAATTTATTTTGAAAAGCCCCCGCTGCTCTATTGGATCAGCGCCTTATTCCAATATTTGTTTGGTGATAGCTTTTGGGCCGTGCGTGGTGGTAATGTCCTATTATCCTTTATCGGGATAATAGCAACCTACTTATGTACTCGGGTTATTTTCAACCAACGTGTTGCGCTAATCACGAGCCTATTACTCATGACCAGCTTTTTTTATCTGGGGCTGGGACGCGCACTGACACCTGACTGTCCCGTTAGTTTTTTCCTTAATCTTAGCTTTCTGTTATTTTTAACCAGCCTAAAGCACGACAAAAAAAACCGACAAGCAGCCTGCCTCTACGGCGCCTATATCGCGGCGGGATTAGCCACGATGTCAAAGGGCCTGATTGGCATTTTATTTCCGATGATGGTGATTGGCCTCTGGATTTTACTACTTAACCGCTGGTATTTACTTAAGCACTTACGGATGATTCGGGGCTTGATCATTGTTTTTTTAATGAATCTGCCTTGGCCTGTTCTGGTGCAGCAGCATTATCCTGGCTTTGTCTATCAGTACTTCATTAATCAGCAATTCCTGCGCTTTTTTACCCCCATTGCCAACCGTGAAATGAATAAATTTTTGTATATTGGTTTTATTCTTCTTGCTGTTTTCCCTTGGGTAGTCTTTTTACCTCAGGCAATTAAACGCATTGTAACCACCTGCTGGAAGAAGCGCCAAGACCACGCTCTAGATATTTTTTGCTTTATCTGGGCATTCTCAATTTTACTCTTTTTTGGTTTTTCACACTCGATATTAGGCTCTTATATTCTGCCTGCTGTATTGCCTTTGTGCCTCTTAATGGCACGCTATCTCGATGCAATTTTCACCAACTCGTGGCCAAGCGGTGTAAAAATTGGCCACTGTGTTTTCTTGGTTATAACTTTGCTAATTGCCGCGGTTACTTTGATCATTGGCTTACATCCAGCAGTCGTCTTTAAACAAGCCCCACAACAGCTAACGAACTTTCTCGTCGCCGCTATCATACTGATCATTGTCGCTGTCTTACACAATATAGCGATGAGAAAAAAATCTGCCGTCGGCTTAATTGCCACCATGGTCGCTATGCCGATTTTGTTGGTTAACCTTGTGTGCCTTAACTTACCTTCACTAGCGGAAAAATCAACCTACCCAATAGCACAAAAAATCATACCCATACTGAAAAAACACCCCAATAGCAAAGTGGCCAGCTTTGGTGATTACTTTCAAGACCTCCCCTTTTATTTAGGTCAGACGGTGATTGTCGCTGGTTATCTTGGCGAATTGCAATACGGTGTCGCGCATCAAGCAAACTCAAAACGATGGATGATCTCCAGAGCGCACTTTTGGCAACTCTGGGACCGAGAAAAACTATGGGTAGTCACTGGCAAACAAAATAGAGCTTTGTTTTTAGCCCACCATGGGCAAATTTTAATGCAGCATGGCCGTCTCATTTTAGTCACACAAAGGACAATATCATGATCTATGCTCTCATTTTGCTTGGCGTTTTGTTAAATGCCGGCGCCCAACTACTACTCAAAGCGGGCATGGATCGCATTGGCCATTTTGCTTTTTCACTACACCAGGTCATCCCAATTGGCTGGAAAGTGGCTACCAATCCGCTTGTGATGACCGGTTTATTTTGCTACGTCATTAGTGTTGGTGTCTGGCTGATGGTGTTATCGCGCGTCGAAGTGAGTTTTGCCTACCCCATGCTAAGCATCGGCTATGTGGTCAATGCCATTGCGGCTTTTTATTTTTTTGGTGAAGATCTGTCTATCACCAGAATGGCTGGTATTTTTGTCATTATGATTGGTGTTTACCTGATTGCAAAATAGCATGAGCAACTATGCTTAGTGTATACTCAAGCCTAAGTTATCTTAACGATTGACAGCTTATGACACAGAGCACAAAAAACACGCCTTATATCAGTGTTGTGATTCCAATTTATAACGAAGAAGAAGTCCTTAACAGTCTCATTGCACGTTTATTCCCGGTATTGGAACAAACAGAAAAAGCCTATGAAGTCATTTTTATTAATGATGGCAGCAAAGATCAGTCAGCACAAATGCTTGCTGAGTTATTTGCACAACGTCCTGAACATGTTCGTATCATCGAATTTAATCGCAACTTTGGCCAGCATATGGCAATAATGGCAGGTTTTGAGCATGTCCGTGGCGAGGTGATCATCACAATGGATGCTGACCTACAAAATTATCCCGAAGATATTCCCTTACTACTTGAAAAATTTGAGCAAGGCCATGATGCTGTTGGAGGCTATCGCCTGGATCGCCAAGATAAGAAATGGCGCTTATTTTTCTCCAAGCTTCATAATTCGCTACGTGAACGCTTTACCCAAATTAGCATCAAGGATGAAGGCTGTATGCTACGTGCCTATAGCCGTGACATTGTCGAACAAATGGTCGCCTGTGATGAGCGCTCAACCTTTATTCCCGCACTGGCAGTGAGTTTCGCCAACAACCCGACTGACGTTGGCGTTCGCCATGCTGCACGCACAGAGGGCACATCAAGTTATAACTTCTATAAATTGGTGCGCTATAACTTTGATTTCTTTGCGAATTTTTCGCGTGCACCGTTAGAGTTCTTTACCATCACAGGCTTCGTTGTTGCCTTCTTAAGCATATTACTATTTTTGTATCTGATTATCGATCGTATTTTGTTCGGCCCAGATGTCCAAGGTATCTTTACACTCTTCGCCATCTTATTCTTTCTCATGGGTGTTTTACTCATGGGGCTTGGCATTGTCGGGGAATATATTGGTCGCATTTATGAGGAAGTTCGCCAGCGCCCCCGCTTTATTATCAAACATATTTTGGAACAAACTGATGACAAATAAACAACCACTTAAAATTTTTATTCTTGGGGTAAATGGTTTTATTGGCAGCACATTAAGTGACCGTATCCTCAAGACCACCGACTGGGAAATTCACGGCATTGATTTAGACAGCCATAAACTCGGCGACCTTAGATCACATGAGCGCATGCACTTTACCCAAGGTGATATCAGCCAATATAAAAATTGGATTGAGCAGCAGATTGAACAATGTGACGTCGTGCTGCCACTGGTTGCTGTTGCAACCCCAAGTCTTTATGTCAAGAATCCACTCTATGTTTTTGAACTGGATTTTGAGGCGAACCTTGAAATTATTCGCTTATGCTCAAAATACAATAAACATGTTATCTTCCCCTCAACCTCAGAGGTTTACGGGATGAGTGAGGACACCCCTTTTGATGAGCAGAGCAGCCGTTTAGTCTTAGGTCCGATTAATAAACCACGCTGGATTTACTCTTGCTCCAAACAATTAATGGACCGCGTGATCCACGCCTATGGCATGCAAAAGGATTTGAACTACACTTTATTTCGCCCATTCAACTGGATTGGTGCCAAACTCGATAATATGATCAATCCAAAAGAAGGGGCTGCACGGGTCTTATCGCAATTTGTTGGTAATATTCTTAACGGCCGGGATATCCAATTAGTTGACGGTGGCCACCAACGCCGTTGCTTTACTTATATCGAGGATGGCATTGACGGCTTAATGCGCATTATTGAACACCGTCATGACTCAGCAAATCGTCAAATCTTCAACTTGGGCAATCCGGCTAATGATTATTCAATCAAACAACTGGCAGACATGACCATCGCCCAAATGAAACAATACCCCAAATACGAACAACTAGCTGAACGAACTCAAATCATTGAAGTCTCGTCAGGCCAATATTATGGTGAAGGCTACCAAGATGTCAGCAGCCGCATCCCCAAAATTGATCAGGCAAAAAAATTACTTGACTGGCAGCCAAGCTACGATATGCCAAGTGCCTTAAAACTAACCTTGGACGCACACTTTGCTTAAATCATGCTGTCATTGGGCGCGAGACCTTAATGGGGTTGACACTCAACCAGTATGTCATACCCAAGCAGGTAGGGACACTTGCCAACCTGATAGACTCACCTTGCGCAGAAGTCGCCTTTTTGCTCATTTCTGCCTAAGATGAACCGAACATCTAAACCAATAGATAACCCACTGACCTGAACTAACCAAACAATTGTTGATCAATCAAATCACATAAACAATGAATAATCAGAATGTGGCATTCTTGAATACGTGCCGTGCGCTTGGCCGGCGCACGTAATTCAACATCCGTGCCTTTTAGTATACGAGCAATCTCACCGCCCTCTTTACCGGTTAACGCAATAATGTGTGCATCGCGTTGATGGGCTGCTTCAATAGCTTTAATGACATTTGCCGAGTCACCACTGGTAGAGATGGCTAACAGGATGTCACCTTCTTGGGCCAGTGCACGCACTTGCTTAGAGAACACTTCATTAAAACTATAATCATTACCAATGGCCGTTAATGCCGAGGTGTCGGTAGTCAAAGCAATTGCTGGTAACTCAGGGCGCTCTCGCTCAAAGCGCCCTATCAATTCAGCTGCAAAATGCTGCGCATCGGCAGCAGACCCCCCGTTACCACAGGCTAAGATTTTTTTGCCTGATACCAATGCTTGACTTATCAACTCTGCTGCTTCGGCAATCATCGGCGGCAATAAATCAGCCGCCTCTATTTTGGTTTGGATACTTTCACTAAAATGTTGTTGAATGGTTTCTAACATGCAAGCTCTCTAAAGTTAATTATACTGATCAGCTAAAATGCGTTCTTGAGCCATTCTATGTGATTCATCCCATCAATCGCAACCACATCAAAACGACACTCGGGTATATCATGCTGCTTATATCGCTGCAAATAACATGCTGCTGCACGATGGAGCTTTATTTGCTTAGGATAAGAAACACTATCTAAGGCACTGCCATAGCTTGACTGGCGACGATAACGTACTTCAACAAAAACCAAAATATCTTGATCCTGCATAACCAAATCAATTTCCCCATAGCGTCGACGAAAATTCTGTGTTATTAGGGTTAATCCTTGTTGCTTTAAATAGCGCAGCGCCCGCTTTTCCGCTGCTTGGCCGCGAGCAAGGTGCATTGTAAATACTTCCCTGGATACAACATAGGCCTATTGTAGCATGATATGATTATTATTTGTTCATATTCAGACACGCAGCTTGGCAGATGCTCACCAACTCATTTTGAGAAAAGACATCTTACTGCCCATTTCTAGGTTGCCTTTACAATCCTGTTACAAACAGACTCTTAGCAGATAATGCCTACGCTAACAACTCGTTTTATGCGCCTCACCATCATTAATTCCTAACTGACAAGCACCTGAAAAAACAATCGGATTTGCCACACCATAGTACGCGCTGACAAATA
>CBFIHN010000023.1:0-25623 GCA_965662575.1 Gammaproteobacteria bacterium | reverse complement strand
TAAAGGGTGGCGGCAATTTCTCTTATGGCATCGATTAATATTGCAGTTGTCTTTTGGTCTATGTTTCTTTCCCTATAAGAAATTTTTTGCCAATCGTTGGGTCAAAAAGCACCACGGTCAATTTTATTTGGTTGCTTTGCAGATTAATACCGATGTGCAAATACAGCAAGACTCACCATTTGATAATATGGCAGAGTTTGTCGAGCTTACCATAGCATCTTTCGCTAAGCATGCACCTCGTGATCGTATTTTGCTCATTAAACATCACCCTTACGACCGTCGGCATCACAACTACAAGCGTTTAATTAGAGTGTTGGGACAAAAATATAAAATTGCGCATCGATTACACTATATTCTAGATGCGCACTTGCCGACTTGCTTTGCTAATGCTTTAGGCTGCATCAGCGTTAATAGTACTCTAGGGTTTACAGCACTAGCTTATAAAGTACCTACTATCGCAATGTCACCATTCGCAATTTACAATGTGCCTGGGTTGACTTGCCAAAAAGGGTTGGATCAGTTTTGGGCAGAATTAACAATACCTAACCGAGCCTTATTTAGAAAGTTTCGTGATTATGTTATTTATAAAACACAAATGCACGGGAGCTTCTATGGTGCGGTTAAAAATGATTTTTCTCAAAAATTTAGTTTTGATTTTGATAAGAATTGAGATTCAATGACGCAACGTAATTACTGTTTTTTTCTAAGAAGTGATAGATACAACCGCAATTTAGGCTGCAAAAAACATGATAATGCTTACGGGATTAATGGTGGTGGTGGACGTACTGAACGTAAACGGGCTGACTTAGCCTTGTATCAACACATGAAACAGTACCATGATTGGATGGCACCTTTTGCCTATGTTGCTGTACGTTTATTAGGTTGGGCATTTTTTAATTATCATCAAGGGCTTTGGCAAGGGCAGCTCATTTATAAAATTTTTAAAAAGAGGCATTGATGAAACGTCTAGTTTGTCCGGTGCTACATGTAAAACGCCCGATAGTTTTCTGAAATCCGGTTTTATCAATGGTGCGCTGTGGTCTTCAATAATTTATGTAAAATCCACGATTTAATATTGAATTTTACATAAATCAATCTATACTCTTGTTTATCAAGATGTTGGGTGCTCTCATGTTTAAACGACAGCTAGAAAAAAAACTAGAACAAGCGGTTGCTAGCTTTCCTGTTGTGGTGCTAACTGGACCGAGGCAAAGTGGCAAAACAACTTTACTTCGTCAGCAGTTTCCAAACTTGACGTATGTGAGCCTAGAAAGCCCGGACGTATTATTGTTTGCACAGTCGGATCCTAGGGGCTTTTTAGATCAGCATCAAAAGACAAATGGCTTAATGATTGATGAGGCGCAAAACCTACCCGAACTGTTCTCATATATACAAGAATACGTTGATTTACATGGCTATCCAGGGATGTTTATTTTATCTGGGTCGCAGAGCTTAGCTGGGCGCAGTGCGGTTCTGGAGCTGCTGCCGTTGAGTTACTCTGAATTTATGAGTGATGAAAATAAAACGCCTGATTTATGGGAATATCTTTTTAAGGGTAGCTATCCGCGTCCTTACCATGAAAATTTGGATAGAAACTTATGGTGGCAGTCCTATTTGAAAACTTATGTGGAAAGAGATGTTCGTCAAATAATTAACATACGAGATCTCAGTACTTTTCAGCGCTTTCTCAAAATGTGTGCCGCGCGGCATGGACAATTGTTGAATCTATCAAGCTTAGCAGTTGATGTGGGTGTTTCTCAGTCAACCGCTAAAGAGTGGGTTAGTTTATTAGAGTCGAGTTATTTGGTTTATCGATTGATGCCACATCATAGAAACTTTAATAAACGTTTGGTGAAAACACCCAAGCTATATTTTTATGATAGTGGTTTGGTTTGCCATTTGCTCGGTATCGACTCAGCTGAGTATCTTGCTTTGCATAGTATGAGAGGTGCAATATTTGAAGGATTTATTATTTCAGAACTTGCTAAATACTTTTTTCAGCAAGCTAAAACACCACCTATTTATTTCTGGCGTGATCAACAGGGGCGTGAGATAGACTGCCTGATTGAGCGAGGAGAGGATTTGATTGGGTTGGAAATTAAATCAGGAAAAACCATGACTAAAGATTTTTTTAAGGGCTTATTGAGCTGGGGTAAAATGAGTGGTCAAGATCATTTGCATTTAATTTATGCGGGAGAGAAATCTATTTCAATTCACGGTGTGGCAGTACATGGGTGGCGCTCATTTGAAGGGGTTTTTTCTTGATAATCTTTACTTTTCCCCCCTCAAGAGGAATGATTGTCAATTAGCAGAAACTCAGCCAGTGGCCGTAATGTGTATTAGCTCAGATTCATCTAGAGGATCTGCTTTTTATTAACACCTTATATCTTTCTCAAAAGTTCTATATAGCAATATTATTATCCTTTTAAAAAGGATGTATAAAAATTTGAATGCTGCGTTGGCATTTGAAAATGGTTGATATTTTGGAGTGATGCGAGTTGTTCATTGGTAGTTGAGCCGTAACCACTCCAGCAACCCATTTTTTTAGTTGCGCTTGATTTTATTACGTTTTAGTTTTCAGGTAAAATCCACAGCAGTCTTGTATTGATACCCCCTCATGAAAAAACTTCCTTTGGGTGCTTTAGTCAAAAAGCTACCGCTAATAAAATCACTGCCAATTGAGCGTTTAGCTAAGTTTAAAAAGTGGCTGATGATTAAGCCTGCTGGAGACTTTCTGCAATATGTCGGTCGTTTTTTCTTCGGTAATCCTTGGTTTACTCTGGTGGTGATTGTCCCATTTATTTTTACAGCAGTTTATTTCTTACTTTGGGCCTCGCCGCGTTATGAAAGTACGACAACGATTTTGCTGAAGAATAATAACTCAGGTGAGGCATTAAGTGGTGTGGCAGCGCTGATTTCAGGTGCTGAAAGTAGCGGAGTTGCCAATAGTTATATGCTGATTAACTACCAGTCTTCTTGGGATATGCTCGACAAATTGAATCAGCAATTGGGGATTTTCAAGTGGTATCAGAGCAGTCAAGTTGATTACTTTTCGCGCCTAAGTAAAAGCGCGGACCAGAAAGATAGATTGAGTTATTTCCAGTCCATGTTGGGTGCAGAGTACGATCAAAATGCACAAACGGTGACTTTCTCAGCACAAGGGTTTACACCAAGCCAAGCGCAGCAAACCATGCAAAAAATATTAGTTAATCTGCAGCAATTTATGGATCATATTGAACATCAGTTGACTGAGAAACGGTTATCTTACAGTCATGAGCAAGTGCAACTAGCACGGAGGAAACTGCAGAAAGCCGAGGCGCAGATTTTGGCCTATCAAAATAAACAAGGTATCCTAGATCCGAAAAAAACGCTCGAAGCTGTCGCGTCAATTATGGTGCAGTTGCAAGGTCAGTTAGTTAAAGAAAAAACCATGCTGATTGATTTGCAGTCTTATATGCAACCAAATTCAGCAGCGATTGTTGCGCAGAAACAAAAAGTTGAAGCGTTACAGGCACAGATTATTGCGCAGAAAAAAGAGCTGTTGGGTTCGCCCAATGCCAATCAGAAAAAACTCAATGAGATGATGGCTAAATTTGAGTGGTTACGGATGTCTGCCAGTTTTGCTGTTGAGGCCTATAAAGCAGCGATGCAAAGCTATGAAATGGCTAAAGCCTCGTTAATGAAAGAGCAGCAGCAGTTGGTGGTGCTCGATCCACCGACATTGCCGAACTACAATGCCTATCCACGGATAGGATATGACTTATTAACGCTATTAATTGTATTGCTGATGACCTATGGCATTGGTCGTATGATTATTACTATTATTCAAGAGCATCGGGATTAACCATGATCAAATACTTATTGCCTTTGCTGGTATTCTTCAGTCACAGTGTTTTTGCCCTGTCTGTGCCATCTAGTCAAGATGACAGTGCATTAACTGCCATCTATAGTAGTAACCCGGCGGATGCGGTATCTAAACCTGCTGCTAAATTACATTCAGCTGAGCCTGCTCATCGACGGCCAGATCATGCAGATCAAGATGTTGTTAAAAGTAATGTCTTTGGCGCCAATTTATTTAATCGTCAGTGTGCCAATTTGCCGCAGATACCCCTATATAACCCGAATTATTTATTAAGTATTGGCGATAAAGTGGCGGTTATGCTGTGGGGGGCTTTTTCGTTTCATAAAGTTGAAACCGTTGATAGCCAGGGTAATTTGTTTATTCCAGACGTTGGGCCAGTGCATGTGGCGGGGATCCCCAATAAAGACTTAAACCCTGTTATCAAAGCGGCATTAAAGCGGGTGTTTAAAAATAATGTCCATGCTTATGCCAATTTATTAACTGCACAGCCGGTGCAGGTGTTTGTGTCTGGTTATGTTGAGCGCCCAGGCTTGTATGATGGTATCTCCTCAGATTCAGCGTTGTATTTCCTTTGCCGTGCTGGCGGTATTAATCCCCGTGAAGGGAGTTTTAGGCATATTGACATTTTGCGTGATAATAAAATCATCAGTCATATTGATCTCTATGACTTTCTGTTGCATGGAAAAATCCCTTACGCACAATTGCATCAAGGTGACAGTATCGTTGTTGGTCCATTAGATAGTGCAATCAGTGTCAGCGGTGCAGTGCGAACACCTGCCATTTATGAGCCCTTAAAGCGAGGCTTGTCATTACAGAAATTGTTGCAGTTGTCAGGTGTTTTACCAACAGCCTCATATGTGTTGATTCAAGATAATCGAGGTGTTAACCCAACACAACAATATTTGCCATTATCCAAAGTCGGTGATAAATCTGTTTATGCGGGTGAAAATGTGGTTGTGACCAAAGACAAAAATGTCAATGATATCAACATTAAAATCACCGGTGCGGTGAGCGGTGCGCGTGAAATGATTGAGCCAATCGGTACCACGTTGGCACAGGTTGTCGCACAATTACATTTATCACCACAAGCCGCGGTAGACAATTTGCAATTATTTAGACTAAGCGTTGCAGCGCAACAGAAGGCTGCTATAGAGGTGAGTTTAAATAATTTGCAGAAGCAGGTTTATACTGATGCCTCACTGACGTCAGAAGGTGCCCAGATTCAGGCGCAATTTGCAAAGTTAGTAACCCAATTTATTGCCAAGGTGCAGCAAGTCCAACCAAAAGGTCAAATTGTCGTTGGTGCAAGATCAGGTTGGGGCGATATTGCGCTACAAAATGGTGACACCATTAACATTCCGGTAAAAACCTCGGTCGTTAATGTGACTGGCGAGGTGGTCTCGCCAATGGCTGTGGTTGCTAAATCAGGTGAGTCTATTGCCGAGTATATTAAAGCTGCTGGGGGTTATTCTGATTCAGCGAATCAGGATTATGTCTTGCTTATCCATGAAGATGGCGCTGTGCAGCGTGTTGATGTTGGTTGGGGTGGTGGCAACGTGGCCATTCAAGGTGGGGATCAAATTATGGTGCCACCAAAAACAGTTTCACAAAGTGTGACTTTAGCGTCTGCCATTTCACGGATTATTTATCAAGTGGCCGTTGCGGCGAAAGTTGCATTGGATCTCTAATGCAACAACGATTACAATGGACTTTTATTTCTTAGTTCTTCGTTTATGATGAGCCGCATTATCTGTCTTATTGTGATGTCTTTTTTTATCAGTGCTTGTGGCCAAACGGGTGCGCTATATTTGCCAACTAAAGCCAGTCTGGTACATAGTGTTCGTTAAGTGATATGAATGATCTTTGGGTGACAGATTTTCTTAATTATTTGGCACATGAAAAGCATTTATCGCCAAGAACCATTGACTCTTATCAGCAAGATTTAACGAGTATTTTTCAAGTTTTAATTGAACAACAGCGATTAGATTGGGACTGTATTCAAGCCAAAGATGTGCGCTATTGGTTAGCTTGTGAGCATCAACGAGGGTTATCTGGGAAAAGTCTGCAGCGCATGCTCTCATGCTTGCGTAGTTTTTATCGGTATTTAGCGCGCGAGGGACGAGTGGTGATCAATCCTGCACTGAGTGTGCAAGCACCTAAAGCGGCCAAAAAACTACCTAAAGCACCGGATGTCGATCAAATGCAATTTTTGTTAAATATCCAACCACAGGAGCCACTGGAGTTTCGTGATCATGCGATTTTAGAGTTAACCTATGCCTCTGGTTTGCGTTTATCAGAACTGTTGTCATTAAACCTGGATAGTATTGATTTTTCTGAACACAGCGTTGTGGTTGTTGGTAAAGGGAATAAAATGCGTCAGCTACCAATTGGTAGAAAAGCCATTGAATCAGTACAAGCATGGCTTGCGTTACGTTCAGATTTTGCGTCAATAAATGAACACGCTTTATTTGTCAGTAAACGGGGGACGAGAATAACGCCACGTGCGGTACAGCAGCGTTTTGCCCGTTGGGGTGCCTTACAAAGCGCAACACACTTGCATCCACATATGTTTCGCCATGCTTTTGCCAGTCATCTTTTAGAGTCAAGCAGTAATTTGCGGGCGGTGCAAGAACTGTTAGGGCATAGTGATATTAAAACGACACAGGTTTACACACACTTAGATTTTCAGTATCTGGCGGATAGCTATGATCGGGCACACCCACGTGCTTCTAAGTAACCTAATACACTTCTTGCAAAGTGTGTTAATTAGTCGCCGTGAGAAGTTGCAAATGCAAGGGGTAAATTTTCACGTAAGGTTGTGATATTTATGGTGTTGATCGGTTCGACTAGCTAATGCCAAATAACGCCATGATGCTCTGAAATAAGCTATGTGTCACGGGCAATAAAATTTTTGACAATATACCTGTGGCCAGTAATAGCAATAAAATAATCAGGCCAAATCGCTCTAATTTATTGTATGTCTCGGCGGCTTGTGTGCTTAAAAAACTGCTGACCACGCGGCTACCATCTAATGGAGGAATGGGAATTAAATTCAAAATACACAGCCATAGATTAATAATAATGCCCGCCACCCCCATATTAGCGAAAATCATTGCAATCCAGGTGTTATCAGAGCTAATTGAGAAACCAATTTTAGCGATCATACCCCAGCATAGTGCCATTAAAATATTGGCAAAAGGCCCTGCTAGTGCCACCAACGCCATGTCACGTTTTGGGTTATTGAGATTGCGCCAATCAACGGGTACAGGTTTTGCCCAACCAAAAATAAAACCGCCGACAAAAAATAAGATACAGGGCACAATAACAGTGCCAATGGGATCAATATGTCGAATTGGATTGAGGCTCAGTCGACCCAAGCGTTGAGCGGTTTTATCACCGAATTGTGCCGCAACCCAACCGTGGGCAACCTCGTGTAACGTAATGGCAAACAGTACAGGGATTGCCCAAATAAAGAATTTTTGAATGAAGTCGAAGTGTGGCATGATGTTTTTGTTCAGGTTGGTGTAGGCCATCATATGCTGGAGTTGCTTGTTTTTACAAGGGATCAGTCTGTTTAAGAAACACATTCGTGAATGTGAAAGTTCTCATTCTGTTGGCATTAGTGTCGAGATGTCAGCTAATATTAGAGTAGGGGGGATGAGTTGCTGTTTCAATCGATATTCGGTCTAATTGACTTATGCATTAGCCCGTTTAGTATTTATAGAGTAGAGCGTTACAAGCCAAAAAGGGTGTTTATGTTACTTAGATTAGTCTTGGCGGGGTTGCTTTTAATGGGAAGTAAGCTGGCTATTGGGGCAATTGATTGTAAAGTTAATGGTATTTCCGGTGGGACAACCTGCCAATGCCGACGTCTACGCGTTACGCCAACAACCGTCCAATTACCAGATTATGCGTTTACAGACGCTACGGAAGCTGAGGTGAATATGGGCGCAACCATACAGTGCCGGCGAAGAAATGGGAATCCTACGGAAGTTCAGTATGAAATTTGGTTAGATGGGACACCGGGAAGTCGGGTGATGACTCAAGGTGGTGATGATATTAACTTTGATGCCTATCAAGAAAGCGCAACAACGACAGTCATTGGTAATAGTTCAGCGACGGCCGAAACATTTACCAAAAATATTACTGCTGGTGTCAATACCTGGCAGACATTTAATATGACTTTCCCCGTGCGTGTGCCAATTAATCAAAATGTGCCCTCTGGAGACTATGTTCAAACAAGTTACCGCGTGAGAGCCAGACATCCACAAGGTGGTGGCACGAGAAATAGGAGTCAGTCGGCAACCTTTCAAGTGACCGTATTACCGGCGTGTATTGTCTCCGTTGCTGATATGAGCTTTGGAACCTATATTGCCACAGATACATTGCCAAAAGATGCCAGTGCGGCAGGTTCTGTTGAATGCACACCTGACCAGACAGTCGAGCTTCAAGTTAATCCAGGAACGGGCTCTGCAAACTATGCCAATAGAGTGTTGACAAAAGGCTCTGATACGATCGATTATAATGTTTACACCAATGGGGCGCGTAGTATTGTTTGGGGTGATGGAACTGGGGGTTCATCTCCCTATACCATTGTGACTAATGGCACTGTGCAAGCAGGCAATTATTTTGGACGAATTCCTGCTGGGCAGTTCGAGCCAGAAGGTACGTATCAAAGTATGCTGAATGTGACACTAGATATTACGTGACATTTGCTTTATCGTCAGCGGCGCTTTAGCATGCTGTCATGACAGTTATATCAAGGCTCACTATGTTAGATAAAAATGCGTTACCTCAATTTGATCAATTAACGGTTGTTGGATCCCTGCCTGATATCAGCGAAAAAATTCAACAAAACCGTGAATTTCTTAACAAATTACTGGCGTCAGTTGATATACCAAGTTGGGATAATCTAATTGCGCCACTTGAGGAGCATGAAGACCAATTGAGTCGCTTGTTTTCACCGATTAGTCACTTAAATTCAGTTAAGAATGAGCGGGATGCTCGCGAGGGTTTTCAACAATGCTTGGCAGAGCTATCAGCGTATCACACAGAGGTTGGACAAAATCATCAGCTGTATCAATATTATCAGATGATTGCGGATTCTGATCAGTTTGCTAATTTATCTCAGGCACAACAAATGACCATCGAGCAGGCGCTAAGAGACTTTCGTTTATCGGGTGTCACACTCGATGCGGACAAACAGCAACAATATCAAGAGATTCAGCAACAATTGAGTCAATTATCCAGTCAATTTGAAAACCATGTTTTAGATGCCACTGCGCATTGGGTTTATCACACTGACGATGTTGATATGTTATCGGGGTTGCCAGGGTCAGTGATCGCCGCGGCAGAACAAAAAGCCGCGGCAAAAAAACAAACAGGCTATTGCTTAGGTATTGATGCCCCAACTTATATGGCCGTGGTAACTTATGCAGATAACCGTGAGCTGCGAGAACAGTTCTATCAAGCTTATTGCACCCGAGCCTCCGATCAAGGTCCAGATGCTGGACGTTGGGATAATAGTGACTTAATCAAACAAATGGTCAGTTTGCGCCATCAGCTGGCGAAGTTACTGGATTTTGCCCACTATGCTGATTGTTCATTGGCAACTAAAATGGCGCAATCTAGTGATCAGGTCATCGAGTTTTTGGAGGACCTTGCCAGACAAGCCAAACCACTGGCCGTCAAAGAATTAGAGACACTTAAGGCCTTTGCCGAAGAACAAGGTTGCGTTGAGCTATCTGCTTGGGATATGGCTTATTACAGTGAAAAATTATCGCAACAACAGTTTGATATCAACCAAGAGAAATTACGGGATTATTTCCCTGTTGAGCGTGTTTTGAATGGTCTGTTTGGCCTGATTGAGCAAGTCTTTGGTATTACCGTCACCATGAGAACAGATATCGCGGTTTGGCATCCTGATGTGCGTTTTATTGAATTGTCTGATCAGCAAAAGCAGTTGCGTGGTGGAATCTATATTGACCTATATGCGCGTGAGCATAAGCGTGGTGGTGCTTGGATGGATGATTGTCAAACTCGCTTTAAGATGTCTAGTGGTCAATTACAATATCCTGTTGCCTATCTCAACGCCAATTTTATGCCACCACCACCTAATCAGGTGGCTTGTCTGACCCATGATGATGTCGTAACTCTGTTTCATGAATTTGGCCACTGTTTGCATCACGTGTTGACGCAAGTTGATGTGCCTAGTGTTGCTGGCATTCATGGTGTTCCTTGGGATGGCGTTGAATTGCCCAGCCAGTTTATGGAAAATTTCTGCTGGGCGGATGAGGTGCTACCGATGATTAGCGCGCATATCAATACCGGTGACTCTTTACCTAGACAAACTTTATCTCAGTTGCAAAGTAGTCGCACATTTCAGGCAGGTATGCAGTTGTTACGCCAGATTGAGTTTTCTTTGTTTGATTTCTATTTGCATCGTGATTATAACCCACAGCACCCACAAAAAGTCGACACGCTATTGGCAGACATTCGTCAACGCATTGCCGTCGTCAAGCCACCAGCATACAACCGTTTTGCCCAGGCTTTTTCGCACATCTTTGCCGGGGGTTATGCAGCAGGCTATTATAGTTACAAGTGGGCCGAAGTTTTATCGGCAGATGCCTTCGCACGCTTCAAGCAAGAGGGGGTTTTAAATCAGCAAACTGGCCAAGCATTTTTGCAGACCATTTTTGAGTGTGGTGGTTCCGAAGATTTGCTGACGCTATTCAAAAAGTTTCGTGGCCGTGAGCCGCAAGTTGAGGCGTTATTAGCCGATCTTGCATGATAGCGATGTGATCAATCACCCCGTGATAAGTTCACGAAGGAAAACCGTTAATCTATGTTTTTTTAAGTTCTGGCGTCAGCATCTGAATGGCTGCTTTTTTCGCTAAATCTTTTTTGCGATCTTTGGCCAGGTAGGTGTAAATGGTTGGGACAACAAATAGCGTAAAGCACGTCCCAATGACCATTCCTGCGGCAATCACCAAGCCGACATCATGGCGACTAACAGCCCCGGCGCCTGAGGCTATAATTAAGGGCAAGACACCAAATACCATCGCTGCGGTAGTCATTAGAATGGGGCGCAAACGAATGGCGGCAGCCTCAACAATCGCATCGTGAATCGATAGCCCCTCTTCTTGGCGTTTATTCGCAAATTCAACCATCAAAATGCCGTGTTTACTAATCAAACCAATGAGTGTAATCAGGCCAATTTCAGTATAGATATTAATCGTTGCTGCGCCTAAAAATAAGGGAATCAATGCACCAAAAATCGACATTGGCACACTGACCAAAATAATTAATGGGTCACGGAAACTTTCAAATTGTGCTGCTAACACGAGGAAGATGACTAAAATCGCCAGGATAAATGCATAGATCATCGTGTTGCCTTGTTCGATATATTGACGAGTTGAGCCAGAATAGTTGTAGCTCATGCCATTGGGTAACAGGTTATTAGCCGTTGTTTGTAAATATTGAATGGCCTGGCTTTCAGGTACGCCTGGCATTAACATTGCCTCCAAGGTTGCCGAGTTCAGCTGTTGGAACTGCACCAAGGATTGTGGTTGTGTCTCGTATTGATAAGTCACCAGGCTGGATAGTGGTATCAGTTTGCCACTTTGCGTTTTGATATGGATATGACTGAGTGCTTTTGGATTAGAACGCAGTGGTTGGCTGAGTTGTGGGATGACCTTAAAGCTGTAACCGTTTTTATTGAAGTAATTGACCCAGCCGCCGCTCAATGCACTTTGTAGTGTGCTAGCAATATCTTGCATACTAATGCCTAAGGCTGCTGCTTTGGCACGGTCGATGTTAATAGTCAGTTGGGGGGTGTCGAATTTTAAATTGCTATTGACGAACATAAACAAGCCACTTTTGCTGGCTTTTTCAACCAAGCGCTGCATGACGGGATGGATGGACTCATAACTGGACGTTGAAGTCACAACAAATTGAATACCTGGGCCAAATGAAATCCCGGGTAGCGAGGGTGGGTTTGTCGCATACACTTGCATACCATCAACATCATCCGCCATTTTGCTGCGGACTTGCGGCACAAGATCCATTTGTGAGACATGACGGTCACCCCAATCTTTAAGGACCATTCCCGCTAGCATTGTGTTGCTATTCGGGAACCCGTCAATAACAAAACTGTTTTTCATCTCTTTACCGAAGTGATCAATAACCTGCTGAGCTTGGCCGCTATACTTTTGTAGGTAGTTTAAATTGGCCCAGCTTGGTGCTTGACCAAAAGCAATGACAAAACCTTGATCTTCAGTTGGTACCAGTTCACTTGGGGTCATGGTGAATAATAAATAGCAGCTGCCTAAAATTGCTGCAGCAACAATTAGTACAGCGGGGCGATATTGCAATACAGCCGATAAGCGTGCGCGATAAACATCACGAATCCATTCTAGGGTGCGATCGACTTTTTTTACAAATGGCAGATCGAGCATAGAACGATTAACAACTTTTGAACACATCATTGGTGAGAGTGTGAGTGCAATAATGCCGGAGATAATCACCGCGCCGGCCAGGGTAAAGGCAAACTCAGTGAATAGCGCACCGGTTAAACCGCCGATAAAACCAATGGGGGCGAAAACGGCCACCAAGGTGGTGGTCATGACAATCACAGGACCGCGAATTTCACGTGCACCTTTAACTGCCGCTTGGAAGGGCGTCAAGCCTTCTTCAATATGGCGATAGATGTTTTCCAGCACAACAATGGCATCATCAACCACTAAACCAATGGCCAATACCATGGCGAGTAAGGTCAGCAGGTTTAATGAAAAGCCCATTAATAACATACAGAAGCATACACCGATAAGTGATAATGGGATGGTCACAACGGGAATCAACACAGAACGTAATGCACCCAAAAATAGGAAGATAACCAAGATCACAATGATCACCGCCTCAGCGATGGTTTTGATAACTTCATGGATGGAGGTTTTAATGAAACTGGTTGAGTTATAAACGACAGAGCCATCTAGACCCGTTGGGAACTTGGCTTTAAAGCTTGGCCATTTTTTTAAAAGATGGGCAATGACGGTTAGAGGATTTTGTCCTGGTGCAACGGTTACCCCAACAAATACGGCTTTTTTACCATCAAAATAAACCTGTGAATCATAGTCATCGGAGCCCAGCTCAGCTTTGCCGATGTCTCTGATGCGGATTAAACGGCCATGGTCATTTTTCACAACAAGATTGTTAAATTGCGCTGCCGTTTTTAAGTCAGTGCTTAAGCTAATCGCCGTATAAACATACTGTGATTTCATTTTGCCAGGTGTTGCTTGTACGTTGTTTGCAGCCAAAGCGCTAGAGACATCAGAGGGTGTAATCCCCAGTAATGCCATTTTTTGGCTGTTTAACCAAATGCGCATGGCATAGTTTTTCGCACCCATGATTTGCACTTGTGAAATCCCACCCACGGCATTGATTTCAGGTTGCATGACATTTGTTAAATACGCAGTGACTTCTTCTGATGTAAGGCGGCTACTATTAAAGCCGAGGATTAAATCTGGCATATCATTGCCAGTTGATTTGGTGATTGTCGGCGAAGTGATGCCTTTGGGTAATTGAGACAGTACGGCGTTGACTTTCCCTGTGATCTGCGTCAGTGCACGGTCAGGGTCATAGTTCAGTTTGATATGTACGGTGATGGTGCTGGAACCAGAGCTGCTGGTTGCACTCATATAATCGATGCCTTCAGCACTACCGATTGATTTTTCTAGTGGCAGTGTGACAAAGCCTTGGATTAAATCCGCATTGGCGCCGGGGTAGGCAGTGGTGACGGTAATCGTTGTATTATCCATTTTTGGATACTGACGAATTTGCAATTTAAAGATAGCTGCCAAGCCCATCAGCAAGATCAGTAAACTGACGACACTTGCCAAGACCGGTCGGCGGATAAAAATATCGGTGAATTTCATTGGTTTAATCCTTCATTGTCAGGAAATATTGTATTGGCCTCATTTTATCTTTGCCATGAGGGTAGTTGAGGATCTGAAAATAACTTATTTACTGATCTTAACCACGTCACCATTGTGTAACTTAATCTGCCCGGCAGTGACTACTAAATCGCCGGCACTCAAGCCTTTAACTACCTGAACATCATTGCCATGCATTGGGCCAGTTGTGATGGTTTGTTGAGTTGCAATTTTCTGCTTATCTTTGTTGGTTGTAATGAGGTAAACCGAATTGCCATACAGTGTATATTTTACTGCTTGTTGCGGCACAACAATCACTTTTTCTTGCGTTGGCAAGTCAGTATGCACGGTGGTAAACATGCCAGAGTAGAGTTTGGCATGTGGTTTGTCGTTGGCAATGGTTGCCTGAATCCTAATGCTTTTGGTGTCACTACCAACTTGTGCATCAATGGCCGAAATTTTGCCAGTAAACTGGGCGCCAGCATAAGCGCCGGTTGTGATGCTCACTGTCTGTCCGATGTGAACTTTGCTAATTTCATTTTCAGGAAGTTCATAGTTAATATAAATTTCACCGGTGCTTTGTAGGTTAGTGATGGTCGTGCCAGGTTTTAGATATTGACCAATACTGACTTGACGAATACCTAAATGACCGGAGAAAGGGGCGTAAATGGTTTTTTGATTAAGCAACGCTTGATATTGATCAACTTGTGCTTGATCTTGCTGCATGGTGGCGCGTGCAGAGTCATAGTCTGCTTTTGAGGTGGCTTTGCGTTGGAATAAGCTCTCTTGGCGATCAAAATTAATCTTGGCTAGGGCTAGCTGTGCTTGTGCACCTTTAAGTTGTGCTTTCAGTACATTACTATCTAAGCGTAATAGGACGTCGCCTTTTTGTACCATTTGCCCTGATTTGAAATCAATTTCAGTAACAATGCCAGCAACCTGGGGTGTGATTTTAATGCCTTGAACGGATTGCAGCGTCCCAACACTAGAGAGGAATGGGTACCATGTTTCACTGCGGGCTTTTTCAGCGCTCACAGCAACAGCGGGCATTTTATAATGCTGATACATCTGGATTTCAGTGTAGATTTGGTAGCCTTTGATGCCGCCAATGATGCCGAGAACAATCAGCAATCCGATGATGGTAAAAATAATGCGCTTGGCCATGGCATATCCTCAGGAAATAGATCAGAGCGGATACTAGCAAAATACCGGGTCGAACAAAAGGCGGATAAAAACCTAATCGATGAGTAGATTCTCATTTTTTTCAACGACGCCGGTAATGCTAGACAGCTAGTGCTTGAGTACTGCAGGTGGTAAAGCAATGCAGAAATGGGGGGTAAAAGACTGCTCTGCTGTTGCTTCAGGTGAGTTGTTCATGCGTCGATGTTGCCTTATTTGCTTGCTAAGCATCTAACCATTAAATAGAATATCCCCGTACAGATTACACGAAGGAATACTTATGTCAGTTGCCGATACCCTCGCACTTATTACAAAGGAACAGATTGAATTTGTTGATTTGCGTTTTACCGATACACATGGTAAAGAGCAGCATGTTACTTTGCCAGTTAATGTCATCGATGAAAGTTTTTTTGAAGATGGCAAGATGTTTGATGGTTCGTCAATTGAAGGCTGGAAGAGTATCGATCAATCTGACATGATTTTGCTGCCGGATGCCAGCACAGCGGTTGTAGACCCATTTTATGAGGCGCCAACGTTGCAGCTTCGCTGTGATGTGGTTGATCCAGTTACTATGCTCGGTTATGACCGTGATCCCCGTTCTGTTGCCAAACGTGCGGAAGACTATTTGAAGTCGACCGGTATCGGAGATACTTGTATTGTCGGCCCCGAGCCTGAATTTTTCTTGTTCGATGATGTCCGTTGGCATGCGGATATGAAGGGTTGTGCCTATTCAATCGATTCAGGCGAAGCCGCATGGAATACCGAGCGTGTGTATGCTGATGGTAATATGGGACATCGTCCGGGTGTCAAAGGGGGTTATTTCCCCGTGCCACCGGTTGATTCTTCACAAGATATTCGCGCTGAGATGTGTCAAGTGATGCAGGCGATGGGTTTGGTGATTGAAGCACATCACCATGAAGTTGCGACAGCCAATCAAAATGAAATTGCGACACAGTGTCATAGCTTAACGGCCAAAGCCGATGAGATTCAGATCTATAAGTATGTCGTGCACAATGTGGCACATCAATATGGTCAAAGTGCCACTTTTATGCCAAAACCGGTTGTCGGCGATAATGGCTCGGGGATGCATTGTCATCAATCTATCAGCAAAGATGGCCACAATATTTTTGCTGGCGATCATTATGCGGGGTTGTCTGAAGAAGCCTTGTTTTATATTGGCGGGATTATCAAACACGCGCGGGCATTGAATGCCTTTACTAATGCCAGTACAAATAGCTATAAGCGATTGGTTCCTGGCTTCGAAGCCCCCGTATTATTAGCCTACTCAGCGCGCAATCGTTCTGCCTCGATTCGTATACCCCATGTGAGTCATGTTAAAGGTCGTCGTATTGAAGTCCGCTTCCCTGATCCGATGGGTAACCCCTATTTATCCTTCGCTGCGATGCTTATGGCGGGTCTGGATGGTATTCAAAATCGTCTTCATCCAGGTGATGCCATGGATAAGGATCTCTATGACCTTCCGCCAGAAGAGTTGCAGGATATTCCAACGGTTGCACGCTCCTTAGAAGAGGCGCTAGAGGCGCTTGACCGAGATCGTGCGTTTTTAACGGCCGGTGGTGTCTTTTCTGATGATATGATTGATGCTTATATTGCATTGAAGCGTGAGCAAGTTGAGCGCTTGAATATGACAACGCATCCAGTTGAGTTTGATATGTACTATAGCCTTTAAGTTTAAAAGGGCATGAGTTGTCGCTTGCCTATGCCATTAGGCCAATATCAGTACATTCATTTTATCGGTATTGGTGGTATTGGGATGTCTGCACTCGCTCGCTATTGTGTGGCAAGGGGGATAAAGGTTTCGGGCTCTGATCAAAAGCACTCTCATCTTATCGACCAACTATCGGAACGCGGTGCAAATATTTCGATTGGTCATGATGCGGGTCACATCAAACCACGAGAGGTGAGCCACCAGCCACCAGCCTTGGTCGTGATTTCTTCCGCAATCAAAGCGGATAACCCGGAACGTCAGCAAGCGAAATCTTTGGATATTCCCATCATCACTCGCGGTGAGTTTTTGGCAGAAATATTTAATCAACAACCGGGTATTGCTATTGCGGGTAGTCATGGTAAAACAACAACCTCAGCTTTACTGGCACATATTTTTTTATATGCAAAGCGCGACCCAACTATCTTCCTTGGCGGTGTTTTAGCCAGTATCGATAGTAATGCCCACGTGGGTTCTGAGAATTTATGTATTGCTGAGGCTGATGAGAGTGATGGGTCCTTTTTGCATATGCGACCACAACAGGCCGTGATCACCAGCATTGATGCGGATCACTTGTATAATTATGACGATGCACTTGATCAGCTTGAGCAAAGTTTTATTGAGTTCAGTCAGACAGTCAACTCTGATGGTTTGCTGCTGATTTGTCATGACGATGTCGGTTGTCAAAAGCTGCTATTGGCTATTGCCAATGCGGCTACGCCTATTAAGACCTATGGTTTGTGTGCACAATCGGATGTTCGCATCAATCATTTCAAACAAAATGCGATGATCAGTGAGTTTGAACTGTCTGGTCTGGCTGATCAATCCATCAATTTTCAATTGAACCTACCCGGTAAGCATAATGTGCAAAATGCGACAGCTGCGATTATTCTAGCTTACTATCATGGCCTTGATGTTGAGTTAATTCAACAGGCGCTGATGACTTTTCCAGGTGTCAAGCGACGCTTTGAATACTATGGGCATTTGCCGGGTAATATTGAGTTGATCGATGATTATGGCCACCACCCGCAAGAAATTATGGCAACCTTGAAGACACTGCGAGATATCTACCCAAAGCGCCGACTGTTATTGGTTTATCAACCGCACCGCTATACACGAACACAGGTTTTGTTTGATGCTTTTTCTAAAACGTTAAGTCTGGCTGATCAAACCGTCTTGCTGCCTATTTATGCAGCCAGTGAGTTGGCGATTGAGGGCGTTAGTAGTGAGAGTTTAGCTAAAGCTGTGAATCAGTTCGGTGGCAATGCAGTCTCTATTTTTTCGATAAGCATCCATGATTTGCGCTGCTATATTAAGTCTGGTGATGTTATACTGGTGCAGGGTGCAGGCGATATTAGCCAGTTGCCTCAAATGATTTGTCAAGCCTTAGGCTAAAGATCTTTGAGGTAACAACCTTGACAGTAGCAAGGTGTCATTCCCGCGAAGGTGGGGATAAAGTTTTGTGAAAAATGATAGCCTGAGTACCATTTATTAATAAATACAACATACTTGTCCATGACCAAACGCCATATCGAGAAAGGTAAACTTCTCAACAATATTAATCTAGCAGCATTCACTTCCTGGCGTGTTGGTGGCGATGCTGAGTTATTTTATTGGCCCGTTGATCTTGATGATTTACAGCAGTTTTTGCGCAAACTTGATCCTGAGATACCGGTTACTTGGCTTGGTTTGGGAAGTAATGTTCTCATTCGTGATGGAGGGATTCCGGGTGTCACGATTATTACGCAAGGCGCATTATGCAAAATGGCCTTAGGCGAGCAACAAACAGTTTTTGCTCAAGCGGGAGTTTCCTGTGCACAAGTTGCTCGCTTTTCTGGTCGGCATAATCTCATGGGGGGTGAGTTTTTAGCGGGTATTCCTGGTACAGTGGGCGGGGCTTTGAAAATGAATGCCGGTGCTTTTGGTGGTGAAACTTGGCAAGTCGTTAAGCAAGTCACGACTTTACATCGCCATGGCCTGTTAACTCGGCGGACGCCTAATGAGTTTGATATTGCCTATCGTCATCTTGAGGGTCTTGCCGAGAATGAATGGTTTGTGGGTTGTGAATTTCAATTTCAACGTGGTGATAACAAAACAGGATTGGCAAAAATCAAAGCGCTGCTGACGCACCGTGCACAAACACAACCAACCGGTGAACCGAGTTGTGGTTCTGTGTTTAGAAATCCGCAAGGAGACTTTGCGGCAAGGATGATCGAAGGTTTGGGATTGAAGAATCACCGTGTTGGCCAAGCGGTTGTTTCAGAAAAGCATGCGAATTTTATTATTAATTTAGGTGGTGCGTCAGCGGCAGATATTGAAATACTCATCGATCATCTGCAGAGCCAGGTTAAATCGCATTATGGTGTTGAGTTACAACGGGAAGTGTTGATTTTAGGTCAGTACAAATGAATGAACAAATAGCGGTATTAATGGGGGGGCAGTCTGCCGAGCGCGAGATTTCACTCCGTTCTGGCACGACTATTTTAAATGCCTTACAAAAGCAAGGGTTGAATGCGGTCGCTGTCGATGTTGGTTGTGATGTTGTGCAACAACTGCAGCAGTCAATAGATATTGCGTTTATTGCGTTACATGGCCCAGAGGGGGAAGATGGCAAAATCCAAGCACTGCTTGAGCATCTGGATATTCCTTATACCGGAAGTGGTATTGCTGCTTCTGCATTAAGCATGGATAAATATCGTTGCAAATTGATTTGGCAAGCACTGGGATTAAAGACACCAAAATTTGCCTTGGTCACTGACAATAATCTGCAGCAAGTCGCCGACTCTATTGGCTATCCTGTGGCGGTAAAGCCGATTAATGAGGGCTCAAGTTTTGGCGTGCACAAGGTGGAATCAGCAGCGACATTAGCCGCTGCTTTTACTGATGCTGCGCGCTATGGTGCGGTGATGATGGAGCAATGGCAAGGTGGTAAAGAATATGCCGTTTCCATAGTCGGCGAGCATATTTTACCAAGTATTTGTATTGAAACTCCACGGGCATTTTATGACTATGACGCAAAATATGTGGTTAATACAACGCAGTATCATTGCCCAAGTGGCTTGGACATCTTGCAAGAACAGCAAATCCAAGGTTTAGCAAAACAAGCCTATGATGCGATTGGTTGCACTGGCTGGGGTCGTGTTGATTTTATCACCGATAGACAAGGTGATTTTCAGTTGATTGAGCTCAATACAATCCCTGGTATGACTGAAACCAGTTTGGTGCCAAAAGCGGCCAAAGACTATGGCTGGTCTTTTGAACAGTTGGTTAACACTATTTTGGACAGTGCGCGATGAGCAAATATTTTGCCAGTATCGTTTTTGCCCTTTTCCTGGTTGCTGTTGGTGGTGTGTATTATTGGCTTAGGCATCAAGAGCAACATTTTCGTATTAGTACAGTCAACGTGGTATCGAGTTATCAATTAGTGAGTAAAGCGCAAATTGAGCAGTTGGTTTCACCATGGGTTAACACAACATTCTTCCGCGTGAATTTACATCAAATTACTCAAGCGCTAGGTACCTTGCCTGGTTTGAAAACCATGATAGTTGAGCGTCAGTGGCCGCACAGTGTGGTGATTAAGCTCCAAGAACGTCAGGCAGTTGCACAATGGCCACATCATGTGTTGATGGATAAAACGGGTCATTTTTTTACCGCTAAGGCGATACAGACTAAGCAACCCTTGCCGCAGTTTAGTGGTGATCGGCATCAGGCAAAAAAAATGTGGGCCATTTATCATCGTCTATCGCAACAGCTGGCATCATTAGGGTTAACCATTATTAAGTTGAACTATGATGGTGCTGAGGCATGGTCAGTTACTTTAAATACGGGGTTGAAGGTTTTCTTTAGTGATGATCATTTGCAGCGAGAACTGAAGACATTGATGGCCTCGTATCCGGAGTTAATCGCACAACATCCCAAGAAGAAAATCGCCTACCTCAATATGCGCTATCCACATGGGTTTGCAGTCGGTTAGTTTTGTTCATGGCCCTTGTCATTTAAGATGGGTTATAATAGCTCGCTACCCACATGAGTAGGTTATCAGAACTTTATGATCCGTACGCTTATCTTTTTCATGGTATTTGCCAGTATGATGACGACCGTGACTGCCAGCCTCATCCCCCCGATGTTACACCGTGGTGATACGGTGGCTTTGATCTCTTCAGCTTTTCGTATTGCGAATAACCATAGTTTGTTTGAGGCAAGAAAACGACTCAAGGCTTTAGGTCTCAAGACGATCACAGGTAAGGCGGTGTTGGGCCATGATGGGTATTTTGCCGGTAGTGATCAAGCAAGGGCAGATGATATCAATCGCCTATTTGCCAACCCGAAGGTTAAAGCGATTTTTGAACTGCGAGGCGGTTGGGGCAGTGCGCGTATTTTGCCCCTGTTGAATTATCAATTGATCAAACGGCACCCGAAAATTTTTGTTGGTTACAGTGATATCACCAGCTTGCTATTGGCCATTCATGATAAAACGGGTTTAGTCACGTTTCATGGGCCCATGCCAGGTTATATCAAATATTGGTCTGATTATAGTGCCAAAGAGCTTAAGCGTATGCTCTTCAACCGCCGGCCAATGACGCTTAAAAACCCACCGCATGCAAAAATAATCACGATTACCCCAGGTATTGCCAGTGGTACGCTGATTGGTGGCAATTTGAGTGTGTTGGTGAGTTTGATTGGGACACCCTATATGTCCAAAGATTGGCACCACAAAATTTTGTTTATTGAAGATACCTATGAAGATGTTTATCAGGTTGACCGCATGCTAACCCATTTGGCGTTGGCAGGTATTTTACAGCAACTATCGGGTTTTGTTTTTGGCACGTGTAGCCACTGCACCCGCTTGATCCCTGGGTCTGTGACCATGTTGCAAGTGATTAAACAGCATATTCAACCCCTAGGTATTCCAGCATTTTATGGCGCTGAGTTTGGTCATCAGGCCAACATGTATACCTTGCCAGTCGGCGCTAAAGTCAGTATCAATGCAGGTCGTGGTACGATAAAATTATTACAACAGGTTGTGAAATGAAACAAGTGGTTTTGGCTTCAAGCAATGCGGGAAAGATTCAAGAGTTTTCACAGGCGTTAGCGCAGTTACAGATTGAGCTATTGCCGCAATCTGAATTCAACATTCCCGATGCGGATGAAACCGGATTAAGTTTTGTTGAAAATGCACTGATCAAAGCCCGTCATGCGGCAAAAATGAGTGGTTTGCCGGCATTAGCTGATGATTCAGGTTTAATGGTTGATGCGCTCAATGGTGCGCCAGGTATTTATTCAGCTCGCTATGCCGGCTTGCCCAGGGATACACAGAAAAATACTAACAAGCTATTGCAGGCTTTAAGTAATGTGCCCCACAATCAGCGCCAAGCCTCGTTTATTTGTGTCTTGGCATGGGTGGCGAACGCGGACGATCCTTTGCCACTCATTGCGCAAGGTCAATGGCATGGAGACATTTTAACTGAACCGCAAGGTCACAGTGGGTTTGGTTATGACCCCATATTTTGGTTGCCAACACTTAATCAAAGTGCCGCAGAGCTTTCATCTACGCAAAAAGCCCAGGTTAGTCATCGTGCGCAGGCATTACAGCAATTGGTAACCCTATTAACATGAATCAATCAAAACATATCATTTACGGATTGCATGCCTGTAAAGCAGCATTGCAACAAGGTCATATTCAGCAGCTCTATGTGCTCAAACAGCGCAAAGACCGCAGGTTGCAAGCTGTGATTGATATCGCGCGCCAACAAAACCTTGCCGTTGAATTCACCGTGCGTGATCATTTAGATCAACTGACCCACGGTGGCAATCATCAAGGAGCTGTCGGTATTGGCGAGGCCCAATCACAGCGTCATTACACGGAGTCAGATCTTGAGCCATTGCTAGCAGATAAAAGTCAAGCCTTGGTCTTGGTGCTAGATGGTATTCAAGACCCGCATAATCTCGGTGCTTGTTTACGCAGTGCCTGTGCAGCGCATGTTGATTGTGTGATTATCCCCAAAGATCATTCTGCCCCCCTGACGGCCACCGTGAGTAAAGTGGCTTGTGGTGCGGCTGAAGTCGTGCCTTTCATCGCGGTGAGTAATTTAGCGCGCACCTTACAACAGCTTAAAGACCTTGGTTTATGGTTGGTTGCCTTGGCCGGAGAAACGGAGCAGTCAATTTACGAGGTTGATTTAACTGGCAATGTGGCGATAGTCATGGGTAATGAAGGTAACGGTTTAAGACGACTAACCAAAGAACATTGTGATTATGTCGTTAGGATTCCGATGAATACAACCGTTGTTGATAGCTTAAATGTTTCTGTAGCCACAGGCATCAGTTTGTTTGAAGCGCAAAGACAGCGAGCGTAGATGATATAACTGATCTCACTTAATTTAACCTCAAACAGATGGTAATAAAATAAAATTATAGAAATTTTTTTATAAAATAATAAAAAATATTTTAAATATTTAAAACTGCAATCTAAACTAATAGCCATTAGAGATTGAAAAAAGAAGGAGAGCTAACATGAGACAGCTTAGAGATCTGACATTAGCCATCGCAACGGTATCTGCATTGGGTGTCTCTGCAGCCAGTTTTGCTTCAAATTCTGGTCAAATGAATTTTAGAGCAAATATCCATAGCCCAGTAACAATCAGCGTTACGGAACTTAATTTTGGTGTTGTTGCACAGCAATCACGTAATAGTGACAGTAAGCATACAGTTGCGCCGGATAATAACGCAGTGACGCATGATAATACCTATACGGTTGACGGCTCGTCAGTGGCCGCTTCGGTGATTAATCTTACTAACATGACGAAGGATGCGACAATGAGTATCTCAGGCTTCCCAACTGATCTTGACCTAGGGACTAGTGGTAAAGTCAAGGTTAAAGATTTTACGGCGGGTGAGGCAACAGTTGGAGAAGCATCAGCAATTAGCGGTGGCGTAATGACTTGCAAGGCAAATTCGTTAGGACAATGTACCGTTCCTATTGGCGCGACTTTGAACATTCTGCAGAATTATGCCTCTGATGGTGCTGACCAGACAGGTAACATGGTGTTAACGTTTACCTATCAGTAAGCTTTTAGTTGAGTCAGCCATCTGATGCTAGCAATTTGGCACACCGTGCTAAGAGGGATATTTAGTATTTCCCGCTTAGCATGGGGTGCTTTTTGCCTTGTTATTGTTGTGACAGTTGTGCAGGCAAAGCCAATTAAATATCAAGAAACAATGGGCGTAAGAGCAAATATTTTAACGCCCGAATTTGGTATCTCAACGCCAGAACATGACGAGTTGGTAAAACAATCTGTCTCCGATCAAAAAGATGCAGATAAAGGTTACCAAGTGAAGCCTCAATTTGGTTGGAAGATGATAGAAGATATTGATTTCAAGAAACGTCGAAGTCAGCCAGTTATCAAAATTTGTCAATCGGACACTCAGTGCCGATACTACCAGCTGAAAAATTTGGATATAACCAATCACTCTATCCCAACAATTAACCTGATCTGGAATTGATAAAGGGGGCTGTTGCAAGCTGGTTATAGCGAGCAATAGCTAGAAAAAATTAAAAAAGCGGCGTTTATACCTACATAAATGAGCAGTTTTTCATTTTTTTCAACGATGCTGGTGCCGCGCGAAATTGGTTTGCAACAGTTCCATAAAGGTGATAGGTTCCGGGCCTTTGCCTATACTTTCTTGGATTGTTATACTCTGCTCGATGAAAATCAGAGGCTTTCGTGTTTGGCTGTTAGTATCAATTGCCTTGGTGTAGGTGGTATTTTGTCTTGGGAAGGGTTGTCATGAATGCCAAAATCCTGACAATAGGTTTTTCTTAAATTTAGGTGTAAAAAATGTTTAAATTGTTGCTAGGCATGGTGTTCATCTGTGTCACATTATCGAGTTATGCAAATAATTTTATGGTTAATGATCCTGTCCAACATTTACAATTGAAAGGAAGGCAGGTAACGGTCAGCTATATGATAGTGAATCGTGACAAAAAATCTGTTTCTTTTGATGTCACGCCTGATACCATGCTGATCGGAAAAAAAGGGACTCGATTGAAAGATAAGGCGCTCTCCGATCAGACATCCAACTATGCGATTACAGCATCCAGCATTAAAAGAATATCGCCGAAACGACTGCGGATTAAACCTGGGAAATCGAGACAATTTAGAGTTTTTGTTAATACCAGTGCTTTTAAAAACGACGGCACATACTACGCGAATATTAAAGTTGCACAACGCCCACCCAAGAAAAATCCAATACTTAACAAAATATATAAAGCGGGGGAAACAGGCGCACAATTGAATGTTTTAATCAATAATGTTGTTTCATTTTACTTAACCAAAGGCAAAGGGAATGCCGCAGCAGCGCAAATAACGTGCCACATCAATGCAAAAACAAACGCGGCAGAACTCAAGGTAAAAAATGCAACCGCCTATTTATTTCACCCCAAAATCACGTTATCAAATGCCAGTCAAGCTACTATTGATGAAGTCAGACCTATTCCTGTTATGCCCTATAGTGAGGGAATCAGAACATTGATTTTACCTAAAAGCTATCAGCGTGGTCCTTTAACGGCGACAGTACAGTTTTTAAGTGAGACAAGTAACAATGAAGTGGTTGGCGAAAAAGTGATAACTTGTAATGCCTAAGTCTCATCACTCTCAATGGTTCTGACTGATCACCAAAATGATAAAAAAAACTGCCGTCTATTGATGGCAGTTTTTTTATCGGTTATCTGCTGGACATTTCTTGCCACATCAGCCTTTGCGACACAGATAGATGATTCATATCAAGATGAGTTAATTTCGCTGAGTATCTTTCATCCAAAGTCTGATACGCCAGTTTATTTTAATGATGCGCAGATTCAACAACTAATCCGCCACCCTGAGTATTAAGCAGCCAACTGTATTTCCATCATTTGTCTCGGTGTTTTA
>CBFIHN010000022.1:0-26282 GCA_965662575.1 Gammaproteobacteria bacterium | reverse complement strand
GAAAAAAATTAAGATATTTTTGTTATGCATAAGCTATTATTCTTGGTTTTTTTATCTGTTTTTTATTGGGCATTAGTTGCGCCACATCAAACATTCACGAACTCTCATTCTACGCAAAATTAAAGAATCTTCTGAAGGTGTTACTATTCCATGCAAAATGGGGGCGATATGTATTGTATTTATCGATAGCCCTCTCAAGCTCTTCCTGCATTTCGGCTAAGCAATTAGCTAAAATATCCTCTCGGGCATAAAACTCCTCTCTAAATATTCGGTTTCCTCGCTATTTGACATGAATTTTTACCTCTATATAACGCCAGAATACCTGTTAACTACTAACCACTAACATCGGTGCGACATACCAGAATACGGCAAAAAAATGGCATACACTCCCAGCAAGTACAAACAAATGCCAGATGGTATGCGCATAGGCGATAGTTTCCAAAAGAAAAAATAAGACACCGGCGGTATAAAGTAAACCGCCTAAGATCAACCAGATTAAACCACCATCTGGCAATGCTTTGAATATTGGCACAACGGCTATTAAAGCTAGCCAACCCATGCCAATATAAGAAATTGTCGACACCCATTCATATCGATGAGCAGCAAAAATTTTCACAATGATGCCAATAACAGCCAGGCCCCAGACGACACCGAACAAACTCCAACCCCAAGGCCCCCTAAGCGCGACCAATGTAAATGGCGTATAGCTGCCTGCTATGAGCAGATAAATCCCAATATGATCCAGTTTTCTTAAACTAAATTTAACACGCCAACTCGTCACAAAGTGATAAAGCGAAGAAGCACCATAGGCAATAATTAAACTCACACCAAAAATTGTGCAGGCCACAATATTGATTGCGCTGCCGTGTAGGCTTGACATCACAATAAGTAGAACTAATGCAACAATACCAAGTAATGTACCGATTAAATGCGTTATCCCATTGGCCAATTCTTCACGCCAGTACCAATCATGTGGACAGCTTGGAGTCTGGTGATTGCATTTATCAAAAATACTCATTGGCTAATAAACTCCATGTCATAACCGGAAAATTTGCGGATATTTAATACACCGTTGTCTAAAATTAAATATTGCCCTTTAATGCCTAATAATCGCCCTGCTATCACTGGCGTTTTATCAAAATTCAATGAGGTTATTTTTGTTGGATATTCTAGAACAGGATAATGAATATCAATAGTATTGTCATCAGTTAATAACGCAATACAAGCGTCACCAAACTGTTGTTTGATCTTGACCAATGTGTCGGCCTCTTGCTTGAGTAGCTGATGACGCCATTGGTCAAGATCAAGCGGGGCCACTTCATTTTTTAGCATCTGACGCCAATTCGTTTTGTCGCTAACATGCTTAGCGAATGCAATCTCAACTAAACCTGAAATGCGCCGACTAGCAACACGTAAAACTGGTAATGCTTGAATGGCTCCTTGATCAATCCAGCGATGCGGCATATTGGTTTGTCTCGTGATACCGACCTTAAGCCCTGAGCTATTGGCTAGGTAGACAATGTGATCCTGCTGACAGTGTTGATCAGCCCACTCTGGCTCACGGCATGTTCCTAAGTGATAATGACAGCGCTCTGGTTTGACAATACATAAATCACATTGTGCCAACCGCTGTGTGCAAGGAAAACAATAACCTTGTTGATAGGCTTTCTTAATGATGCGCCCACAAGCAGTACAAGCAATCTTGCCAGAAAAATGTAATGTGATTGTTTTGCCAATGACAGGATTTAGATGGCACTGTTGATGGCCTAGCGACAAAAAGTATTGCGCTAAGCCTGCCTCTAAGGTTGTTTGCATTTTTTCAGCGTGGCCAGAAATAGTTGCCATTAAACATTAAACCTAAAATGAATCACATCACCATCTTTAACGATATAGTCCTTACCTTCCAAGCGCCACTTGCCTGCATCTTTCGCACCTTGCTCTCCGTGGTATTGGAGATAATCGTCAAAGCCAATGACTTCAGCGCGGATAAAACCTTTTTCAAAGTCCGTATGAATTTTACCCGCTGCTTGTGGCGCACTATTGCCTATGCTAAGGGTCCAAGCACGGACTTCTTTTTTACCAGCAGTGAAGTAAGTATGCAAATTTAACAGGTGATAACCGGCACGAATCACACGATTAAGCCCTGGTTCTTCTTGCCCTATTTCTACTAGAAATTCTTGCGCTTCTTCGGCATCAAGCTCAGCAATCTCCGCTTCAATGGCAGCACAAACGGCGACGACATTAGCCTGCTCTTTTTGCGCTAAATGTCGCACGGTCTCTAAATGAGGATTGTGCACGAAGCCATCTTCGGAGACATTGGCAATATAAAGCACTGGCTTGTTAGTGAGCAATTGAATTGGCTTCATAAAACTTTGTTCTAATTCAGTAAGTTGACAGGTTCTTGCGGGTTGCTCTTTCTCAAGGTGTGCTTTTAATTTTTCAAAACAAGCTTGCTGTAATTTAGCTTCTTTATTAGTACCTTTAGCTAATTTGCTCACTCGAGCCACAGCTTTATCCATGACATCAATATCGGCAAGTAGCAATTCTGTGTTGATTGTTTCAATATCATCCAATGGCGATACCTTTGCATTGACATGGACAACATCATTATTATCAAAACAACGAACAACATGTGCTATGGCATCAGTCTCACGAATATTGGCTAGAAATTTATTACCTAAACCTTCACCTTTTGATGCGCCTGCAACTAAACCCGCTATATCAACAAATTCCATCGTCGTGGGAATTATTTTTTGCGGATCAACAATGGCAGCAATTTGATCTAATCTGGGGTCTGGCATAGGGACAATGCCAACATTGGGTTCAATCGTACAGAACGGATAGTTTTCTGCTTGAATACCGGCTTTAGTTAACGCATTAAACAAAGTGGATTTGCCAACATTAGGCAGCCCGACAATGCCACATTTAAATCCCATTTTGCTTTCTCCTCAATGTGCTCTTATTGGCTGGGTCGAGTGTGTAGTTGTGTCATCGCTTTTTGCCAATCGCCTTTTTGTGCCAAAGGGAAGACATGCAAAGCATTTTCTATTGCCTGATTGATGTGTTCGCGATCAGTTTGACTTGGATTAGATAAGACATAATCAACTACCATACTGGATTGTTTTGGACGGTCAATACCCAGGCGCAAACGGTTAAAGTCTTTGCCAATATGTGCAATCGTGTCGCGCAAACCATTATGGCCACCATGTCCTCCTGCTTGTTTGAGACGCACCTCACCCACAGACAAATCGAGTTCATCATGAGCAATTAAAATATCTTCGGGTTTGATTTTATAGAAAGTTGCTAATGCTTGGATTGATTGACCACTGCGATTCATAAAAGTGCTTGGCAACAATAAATGACAATCAAAATTTGGTGATTGAATTCGGCCGTGCAAGCCTAAGAATTTTGACTCAACACGAATGGTGCTGTGATAACACTCTGCTAGTGCTTGGACAAACCAAGCACCGGCATTATGGCGTGTATTAACGTACTTATCGCCAGGATTACATAGACCAACGACAAGTTTAATCATATGAATAATTATTCGCTGTCTTTACTGTCGTCGCCTTGAACAGATTCTTCTGATTGCGTATCACTATCTGCCACGTCTTCAGGATCTTCTGAGGCAACTTTTGGCATGTGAATACTAGCCACTGCCATATCATTAGGCTCTTCAGCTTTTAAAGCAACGATATCAACACCCTCAGGCAAGATAATTGCACTCAAGTGTAGCGTTTGATCCATCTCCAGCTTAGCAACATCCACCTCAATAAATTCAGGCAAGTCTTTCGGTAAACAGCTAATTTCAATTTCAGTCAGTTGTTTAGATAGTGCCCCACCCTCTTTGACACCAACGGCCGTTTCTTCATTTAAGAAGTGAATGGGCGCATGAACGGTCAAGACTTCATGAGAACGCACACGAAGGAAATCAACATGCATAATAGTGGGTTTGTAAGCATGACGTTGCACATCTTTTAAAATCACATTTTGTGCACGACCTTTGCCAACTTTTAAGCTAATAATAGAAGAATAAAATGCTTCGTTTTCAAGTGCATGCATGACTGCATCATGTTCCATGGTCAGTGCTTGCGCATCTTTACCTGCGCCATAAACAACCGCGGGGATTTTACCTTGTTCCCGACGTAGGCGGCGGCTCGCACCTTTCCCTATGTCTTCACGTGCTTCAGCGGTTAACTCGAATTGGTTACTCATAATGGTTAACTCCTAAATTTTTAATAGATAAACTGACTTATTCTGCGACCAAATAAGTCGTCGGCAAATTGTACAGAGAGATGGTCACATAAGCAAATAACTCAGACCGCTAACTATAATCGTGAGTCACATTGAAAATGATGATGTTTCAACACATCGTTTTGTTTTACAATAGATCTTTGTGAACCGTGTAATATTTTTTTAATTTTGCCAGCATTCCAATCTATTTTTTAACATGACGCATCATACGCTGACGTTTTTGTTGTTGACGAGGCGTGAGTTTATTACGTCGGCCAGCGTATGGATTATCTGATGTTCTTAATGCCAACTGAATAGGTGTGCCAACCAATTTAAAGGCCTGACGAAAACAATTGATTAAATAGCGCTGATAAGGTTCTGGTAAATGTGTTGTTTGATTGCCATGTAAAACAATGAGCGGGGGATTATGGCCACCCATATGCGCGTAACGTAACTTAATCCGTCGACCTCGTACCAAGGGTGGTTGATGTTCTATCATCGCTTGCTCTAGTACTTGAGTTAATTCGTGGGTGGCCATTTTCTTCGTCGCCGAGGCATAGGCTTGATCAACCGAGTCAAATAAGTGCCCTACCCCAGTCCCGTGTAATGCTGAAATATAATGCACATCAACATAATCGAGGACAAAACCCAGCTGTCGCTGGAGATTATCTTTGATGTGTTGTTTATGATCTTGATCAAGACCATCCCATTTATTAAAAGCGATCACTAAACCACGTCCAGCTTCTAATGCATATTGCAATACATGCAAGTCCTGATCAACAAGACCTTCTTGTGCATCAAATAACGCAATGACAATATTCGCATCATCGATGGCAGATAAGGTTTTGACTACCGAAAATTTTTCCAAGGTTTCTTTGACCTTACCTTTGCGACGGACACCGGCAGTATCAATAATTGTGTAGTCCTTGCCATGACGATTCATCGAGGCATAAATACTATCGCGTGTTGTACCAGGCCTATCAAATACAACAACACGATCTTCACCAATTAAGCGATTGGTTAAAGTGGACTTACCCACATTAGGGCGGCCAATAAGCGCTATTTTAACACCTTTGCTTTCGAAAGAAGTAACCTCTTCTCCAGCAAGGTCTGGCATCTGCTCAAAAATATCATGTATCAATGGCGATACACCACGACGATGGCTAGCAGCAATTGCTTGCGGTTTCCCCAGGCCCAACTGAAAAAAATCACCTCGTGCAATATTTGGATCAATGCCATCAGTTTTATTGACCACTAAGATCACAGGTTTTTTCAGACAACGCAATTGTTTCGCAATCACCTCATCACCTGGACAAATGCCTTGACGACCATCGACCAAAAATAGCACCATATGTGCCTCATCAATTGCCTGCTTGACCTGTAATGACATAGGGCCGTCAATACCACTGGCATCACCACTTAACCCACCAGTGTCAACAATAATAAGTGGCTGATTTTTAAATTCTGCATGACCATATTGCCGATCTCTCGTTACTCCAGGCAAATCAACCACCAAGGCATCACGAGAGCGGGTTAAAACATTAAATAACGTCGACTTGCCGACATTGGGCCGCCCGACTAGGGCAATCACAGGCGTCATTAGATTGAGGCTTTCATTGCGACCAATCGACCACCATTGCCCAAGGCAATAACGATACCATGCTGGACAATAGCTGATGAATTTAAGCCATGACGATCAATCTGCCAGCGTGCTAATAGCTGTCCATTTTGCAAACTCAACCAATGTAAATAACCAGCATAATCACCCACAATTACATGACCATGTAAGACAACTGGTGAGGTGACGAAACGGTGCTTAAGTTTTTTATTAATCCACAATAGATGCCCGCTATCTTGTGAGAGCGCAAGCACACTACCATCATCCGCAACCACAATCACTTTATGGTCAGCAATTGCCGGACTCGAGAATGATGATAGCTCATACTGCCACACTAGCTGTCCATCACTTAGTTTAAGTGCAACGACATTACCGTGGTAGGACGTGGCATAAATAATGCCATTTTTTACCACAGGCGTCCCCAAAACATCAACCATTTGCGCCACATCAGATTCACCACTGGCAATGGCAATTGGACGCGACCAAAGGACCTTCCCATTGTTTAGATTGAATGTCATGATGGCACCGCTATGCGTCCCCACAATCACATCATCACCACTAATGACAGGTGCGCTATCACCTTCTAGCGTTAATGATGGCATATGCCCATCATATAACCAGCGTTGCTTACCTGTGTTCAGGTTAAATGCGGCAACATGGCCATCATGCGTATGCACCACAACCGTGTTGCCGCTTACTGCCG
Organism: Gammaproteobacteria bacterium; assembly: GCA_965662575.1. Taxonomy (GTDB): domain Bacteria; phylum Pseudomonadota; class Gammaproteobacteria; order Francisellales; family CACEW01; genus CBFIHN01. The sequence goes on along the minus strand of CBFIHN010000022.1, from coordinate 19,728 downwards.
GCTGAGCCAGGATTGAACTACTCAACTGCTTATGCCAAAGCACTTTTCCAGTTGCCCGACTCAATGCCACTAATTCACCATGAATACTCCCGACAACCACGGCATTTTTACTAATGACCGGTGTAGCGCTCCAAGCATAGTATAAACGGGTTTGCCACAGTAATTTGCCATGATTACTAGAGATTAACTTGACAACACCGTCATATGAAGCAGCAGCAACAACACCCTCAGATTTTGCAACTCCCAGATTGAGCATCACCTTGCCTTGACCTTGTCCCACAGGCTGTCGCCAAACTTGACTGACTTTGATTAGGTTAGGTGCCATTTTCGTCAACGGTGTTGGTGGTGGCGTATTATCTTTTGCACCACAACCAGCAAGTAAGATGAGTGTGGCAATTAAAGATGTCAGTCGTATTTCTTTTATCATTTTTTAACCTTAGATGATAGGGTCAATGAATCAGCATTGGTTTTTTTCGTTTTAATCGCACGCATATTGGCGAAAAACACAAAGGCAAACTGCCATGAGGCTAGCTTGCAACATGATCTTTTTGCATGGCAATGTAATTATGCAACGGGTTATCTTTAGGTATTGTTGCCAAAGATTTTTCAAATGCAGCATACGCTTTTTTGTTTTGTTTTTCAGCTTGGAAAGCTTCCCCCTGAACTTGATAATAGAGCGCTGGAAATGCACCCGGTTTTGTCCCAAGTTCAACCAACGCTTGCTTAGCCTGTTTTTGCGCAATAAGCACACGCGCCAAGCGCAATTTAGCCAAATCAATAAACTCGATATTATCGCTATGCTTAATTACCCAGTGTAGCTTTTCTTCAGCTTGTGTGTATTGGTTTTGTTCTACTTTAATTTTGGCAAGGAGCAAAGCAGATAAGGCACCGTAAGCATTGTCTGGATGGGCCTTCATTAATTCATAAGCTTGTGCTTCAGCGCTGTTATAGTGCTTGGCTTTAATATTCACTAGCATCGATTCATACATCACTGAAGCTTGCTGACGTTGCTGTGCTTCATGGTGTTGCCAATAACGCCAGCCAAACATGCCAATAATAATCAAAACAATAACCGCGACTAGCAGCTTACCATAGCGTTTCCAGAAATCTTTTAGTGCTTCTAGTTGTTCATGTTCATTTAGAAATTCTGCCATTGCTTTAGCCTCAAATAGTATTTAAAAATTCTGGCAATTGCGTAAAGTCAACTTGCTGTTGCTCTTTGTCTTCACGCAACCATTTAATTGTCACTTGTTGTTTCGCCAATTCATCATCACCGAGTAATAATGCGATCCGAGCACCGCTTTTATCCGCCCGTTTGAATTGTGCTTTAGCCCCGCCGCCACCATGATTGAGCACAATGCGTAAATCAGCAACTGTATTATGCAGCTCCTCAGCCAGCTTTATTGCACAATCGGTAGCTGCCGCCCCCAAGCAAACCAAATAGATATCCGCTTGCTCAACTTGTCTAGGCAATGCATTGACGGTTTCTAGTAACAGCATCAAGCGTTCAAATCCTAACGCAAAACCCACTGCGTGGTTTGGCCGCCCACCCAATTGTTCAATCAAACCATCATAACGCCCACCCGCGCAAATAGCACTTTGCGCACCCAGCTGGTCTGTTACCCACTCAAAAACAGTATGAGAGTAATAATCTAAACCTCTCATCAATCTTGGATTAATCACATAAGCTATTCCCAACCTATCAAGCTGCATTGTTACATAAGCAAAATTTGCTTGTGAGTTTTCATTCAAGTAGTCGATTAGCTTTGGTGCACCAACAATTAATTCAGCCATTGCCGGGTTTTTAGAATCTAAAATCCGCAGAGGGTTAACGGTTAGACGACGCTGGCTATCTTCGTCAAGCTGTTCAAAGTGTTGCTGAAAATAATCGACTAAAACCTGACGGTAGGCTATGCGCTCCTCCGCAGTCGCTAATGTATTGATTTCTAGCTTAACATGTTCACTGATACCGAGCTGCTTCCAAAAGCGTGCACTAAGAGCAATCAACTCAACATCAATACTAGGATTTGCAAAGCCAAAAGCTTCAACACCTAACTGATAAAATTGACGATAGCGTCCTTTCTGTGGTCGCTCGTAACGAAACATCGGCCCGTTATACCATAACTTCTGCGATTGGTTATGCAACAAGCCGTGCTGTAGGCAGGCGCGCACGCAGCCGGCGGTACCTTCTGGCCGCAAACTTAACGACTCATCATGACGATCAGCAAAGCTATACATCTCTTTATCCACGACATCAGTCCCTTCACCAATGCTGCGAGAAAATAAAGTGGTCTTTTCTAAAATAGGAAAGCGAATTTCTTGGTAGGCATAGGCACTCAAAACAGTTTGTAGCTGTTTCTCAACATATTGCCAATGACCGAGATCACTTGGCAATAAATCACTCATGCCACGAATGGCTTGTATAGATTGACCCATGATATTCATTAGACTAGTTAGATTCGCTGATTGTAACATCCGTTAAAGATAGTGTCATTCACCAAATGAAAAACCAGCACACGGCTGGTTTTCTAAAAACCCATGAACTCACTGCCCAGGGTTTATTGTTTATAAAAAAAGCCCTCACCCTAGCAGGGTGAGGAGGTGTAGAATCGATAACCTATTCAGCCGGTGTATCTGTCTTGGCTTCCGGCTTTTCTTCAGTTTCTGGCTTTTCAGGTGCCTCAATCAACGCTTTCATGCTTAAACGAATACGACCTTGACGATCAATTTCCAGCACTTTGACTTTGACTTCTTGACCAAGTTTCAAGTGATCATTGACATCTCCAACATGCTCATGTGCAATTTGTGACACATGAACTAAACCATCTTTACCCGGTAGAATGGTTACAAATGCGCCAAAATCGGCAATACGCGCAACCACGCCCTCATAGGTCTTGCCAACTTCTGCTTCGGCAATGATGTCCTCAATGCGTTTTTTCGCGGCTTCCGCGCCGTTACCATCAGTGGCAAAAATTTTAACGGTACCATCATCCTCAAGATCAATGGTCACACCAGTCTCTTCAGTGATAGAACGAATCACAGAGCCACCTTTCCCAATGACTTCTTTAACTTTTTCCGGCTTAATCTTCATCGTATGAATACGTGGTGCATGAGCAGACATTTCGCCTGCTGTTGGGACCACTTCATTCATCAGCGTTAGGATATGCATACGCCCTGCTTTTGCTTGCTCAAGCGCTTTTTCCATAATGTCTTTGGTAATCCCAGCGATTTTAATATCCATTTGTAATGCGGTGACACCATGAACTGTGCCGGCGACTTTGAAGTCCATATCACCCAAGTGGTCTTCATCACCTAAAATATCAGTCAATACAGCAAACTTATCACCTTCTTTAATTAAGCCCATAGCAATACCGGCAACAGGTGTTTTTAAAGGGACCCCTGCATTCATTAATGCTAAGCTGGTACCACACACGGTGGCCATGGAGCTTGAACCATTGGATTCAGTGATTTCAGAAACCACACGCAGCACATAAGGGCTATCAGACTCAGAAGGTAATACCGCACTAATGGCACGCTTAGCCAGGTTGCCATGACCGATTTCACGACGCTTAGGCGAACCCATCATGCCGCACTCACCAACACTGTATGGCGGGAAATTATAGTGCAGCATAAAACGATCTTTCGATTCGCCACTGGCTGCATCTAAAATTTGCGCATCACGATCATTACCTAAAGTGGCAGCAACAATCGCCTGTGTTTCACCCCGAGTAAATAGCGCTGAACCATGAACTCTTGGTAAGACACCGGCTTGAATTGCAATAGGACGAACAGTTTTTGTGTCGCGACCATCAATACGCAACTCACCATTTAAAATAGCATGACGAACATGTTTCTTTTCTAATGAAGCTAATACATCGGTAACTTCAGATTCAGTTGGTGCGCCTTCTTTTACTGTGGCGAACTCAGTAATGACTGCTGATTTTAATTGACCGAGCTTATCGCCGCGGACGGTTTTTTCTTTTTCGGCAAATGCAGCTTTAATTTTTTCTTGAGCAAAATTCTCAACTTGATCAACAAGCGTCGTATTGACTTCTGGTGTTTGCCAATCCCACTTTTCTTTACCACAAGCTTTGACCATTTCATTAATTGCTTGAATGGCAATTTGCATTTGTTCATGACCAAATAGTACAGCACCTAGCATAACATCTTCAGGCAATTGGGCTGCCTCTGATTCAACCATTAATACAGCATCTTCAGTACCAGCAACGATAAGGTCTAATTGAGAACCTTCAATGTTAGCCGCAGGATTTAAGAGATATTGCCCTTCTTTATAACCAACCCGCGCACCACCAATGGGGCCTTGGAATGGTGCACCAGACAATGATAAAGCAGCAGAAGCTCCTAACATAGCGAGAATATCAGACTGTACTTCTGGGTCGATTGACATGACTGTGGCAACGATTTGCACTTCATTGGTATAGCCTTTAGGAAATAAAGGGCGCAATGGTCGGTCAATCAAACGAGACGTTAATGTTTCACGATCTGATGGGCGACCTTCACGCTTCAGGAAACCACCTGGAATACGACCCGCTGCATACATGCGTTCTTGATAGTTGACAGTTAGGGGGAAAAAATCTGCACCTGGACGACCAGATTTTGCCGCAACAGCGGTGACTAAAACAACCGCATCTTTAGCCTTAACCATCACTGACCCCGTTGCTTGACGAGCAACACCACCGGTTTCTAGAGTGACTTCATGGTCACCAAATTGAAATGTTTTTTTAAAAATTTTCATAGTTTTCCTCATTGTTATTTTAAGTTTAACGAGGGTTATAGCTTTAACTCAATGGAAGCTAAAGTTATAACTCTCGTTATATACAACAAAGGCAACCAAGATGGTTGCCTTTGTTCATTAATTTTTTATCCTTTAACGACGTAACTCTAAACGCTTAATCAAATCACGATAGCGCTCTAAATCTTTACCTTTTAAATAGTCTAATAATTTACGACGTTGACTTACCATGCGCAATAACCCACGGCGTGAGTGATGATCATGGATGTGCGCTTTGAAATGATCGGCTAACGCTTTGATATTTGCTGTTAAAAGTGCCACTTGCACCTCTGGCGAACCCGTGTCTTTTTCATCACGACGATAGGCTTTAACCACTTCTTCTTTTTGCTGTACTGATAATGCCATAAATAAACTCCTTCCGATTAGTATTTGTTCTTGAATCGTTTGTCTCTACTACCAACGTAGCAAAAAATCACTATCTACGAATTCATGGCCAACCCATTTATGGCTGAGTCGACAGGTGGCGAATTGTACGCGAAAAATTTAAAAATCACAATTACTTGCGGCACCTATACAGATTAGTTAAAATACGCGCCCACTCTTTGCTTGACCTAACCTAATCAAGGCAAGCTTATTTTTATAATCCATAAGGAGTTACTATGCGTCATTATGAAGTCGTCTTTTTGGTTCATCCCGACCAAAGCGATCAAGTCAAAGGCATGATCGATAAATATCGTAGCATTATTGAAGGCCATAAAGGTCAGATCCACCGTCTTGAAGATTGGGGTCGCCGTCAATTAGCTTACCCTATTGTTAAGTTACACAAAGCACATTACGTTTTAATGAATATCGAGTGCGACAATGAGGCATTGAATGAGTTAAAAGATGCCTTTCGTTTCAATGATATTGTACTTCGCAACATGATTATCCAATGCGATGAAGCCCTTACTGAACCATCAGTGATTGTGGCTAAAGACGCTGAAAAACAAGGAGAGCGCGCATGAGCAACTTCCGTCGTCGTAAAGTCTGCCGTTTCAGTCAAGAGGGTGTCAAAAGCATCGACTATAAAGATATTGCAACCTTAAAAGGATATATTTCTGAAAGTGGTAAAATTGTCCCTAGCCGTATTACAGGCACCAAGCCAAAATACCAGCGTCAGCTATCCACTGCGATTAAGCGCGCACGCTATATTGCGTTGCTGCCTTATTGCGATCGCCACCAATAAGCGGGAGGTTTTATCATGCAAGTTATTTTGAAAGAAAAGATTCGTAACCTAGGTGATTTAGGTGAAATTGTTCATGTGAAGCCAGGCTATGCGCGTAATTTTTTAATTCCACAAAGCAAAGCGTTATTTGCAACCAAGCAAAACTTGCTTGAGTTCGAAAGCAAGCGTGCGGAACTTGAAAAAATTGCCGCAGAAAAGAAAACTGCCGCTGAACAAAGAGCGCAAAAACTAGCTGCTTTAAATATCATCATTGAAGCGCGCGCTGGTGAAGGTGGCAAATTATTTGGCTCGATAGGTACCCGAGATTTAGCAGAAGCAATTAGCGCCAAAGGTATCGAAGTTGGCAAGCACGAAGTACGCTTACCTGAGGGTGTCATTCGCCAAATTGGTGAATACGATATTACTTTAGGGCTACACAGTGATGTTGAAATTATGTTGACTATTCAGGTTGTGGCTGAATAGACTATCCCACCGCAAGAAGCAACGAGGAATTTTCGCTGAGAGTCACTCTCTCGGCTTATCTGCACCTCGTTGCTTTATGTCATCAGCACGTCTCGATGGTGAGCAAAAGCCCATTCCCACGAAGGTGCTCTCTGCCCCCTAGTTAACGTCCTCTCAAAAATAATTTATCTAATTCGGCCATAGATTGAACTGTCCAAGTTGGTCGCCCGTGATTACACTGACCACTACGTTCTGTTAACTCCATATCTCGCAACAGAGCATTCATTTCACTTATTGTTAACTGACGATTAGCACGCACCGAGCCATGACAAGCCATGGTTGATAAAACACGATCGCAATATTCTTCTGTACGTTTGGAATGGTCGAATAACATCAAATCTGCGAGGACATCATGGACCAGCTGTTCAATGTTTGCTTGCTTTAATAATGTTGGCACTTCACGAATGACCAGCTGTTCATGACCTAAAGCTTCAACCTGAAACCCAAGATCAGCCAAACTATTAGGATACTCTTCAACAAAAGCAACTTCTTTCGCTGTTGCTGATAAAGTGATTGGCACCAACAAACCTTGCGTAACCATTTTTTGTTGTTGCCACGCCATTTTCATTTTTTCATACGTAATCCGTTCATGCGCAGCATGCATATCAACAATAATTAAACCTTGCTCATTTTCAGCCAGAATATAAATACCTTTCAACTGCGCGATAGCATAGCCCAACGGCGGAATTTGAGGTTGATTACTTTGCGCCTCAGGCTGCAATGGCACTGGAGTTTCTGCCATTAAGGTGCCTTCTGGTGCTGTCGTAGGCTCGCTCATTAATAATTGCTGATAGCGCGCAACCTGTTCTTGAACTTGGCGCAGAGGCATCTGCCGTTGTTGCGGGGTATAAGTACCGCGATGACCTTGCTCTATTCCAGACTGTGTGGCTGCAACCTCTTTCGACTTGTCATCATTCAGTTTTTTTTCTATGTCTGATGGTTTAGCCTCAGCTAACGCACGATGCAAGGCACGGAATAAAAAATCATGTATCAATCGCCCTTCACGAAAGCGCACTTCATGCTTGGTTGGGTGCACATTGACATCAACAATCATGGGATCACAGTCAAGGTATAAGACGAATACTGGATGTCGTCCATGATACAACACATCACGATAAGCTTGTCGCACAGCATGGCTGACTAGCCTATCCTTCACGATCCGACCATTGACATAAAAATATTGCCAATCTGCCTGTGCTCTTGAAAATGTTGGCAACCCTACCCAACCCGACAAACGTAATCCCATAGCGTCGATATCAATATGTAAAGCATTGTGTAAAAATTCATGAGAGAAAATTTTTGCCATGCGCTTTTCCTGCAATAAGTCATTATTTGCAGGTGGGAGTTGGTACACCAACTTATTGTTATGCGTTAAGCTCAGTGCAATATCAAAGCGACTGAGCGCAATGCGTCGTACCACTTCATCAATATGGGTAAACTCAGTTTTTTCTTTACGTAAAAACTTACGTCTTGCTGGGGTATTAAAAAATAAATCTCGTATTTCAACCAGCGTCCCTAAACGACGTGCTGTTGGTTTAATCTCAATATCCTTATCACACCCTTCACTACTGATTTCATAGGCCTGGTCTGCCTTTTGGTAGCGTGAGGATAAGCGCATCCGCGATACCGAGGCAATGCTTGCTAAGGCCTCACCGCGAAACCCTAAACTGGTTAGGCCTTCAAGCTCATCAAGATTATACACTTTACTGGTGGCGTGGCGACTCAAAGATAAACGCAAATCATCTGGGTGGATACCGCCGCCATTATCACCAACTGACAATAAGCGCATACCTCCTTCTTCAATTTTTATTTCCAGACTACTAGCACCAGCATCAAGACTATTTTCAAGCAATTCTTTGATTACTGATGCAGGACGAGTCACTACCTCGCCGGCAGCAATTTGATTCGCAAGTTGAATCGGAAGCTGTTGGACTCGACGGTTATTACTTTCTGCCAATTTTAGACTCTCCACCAGTTAATAAGCGCTGGATATTTTGTTGATGGCGTAAAATGACAAGCACTGCCAAAATCGATAGGGGCCAAAGGACACTACTGCCTAGTAGAAAAAACGCATAGACTGGACACAAAATAACAGCAACCAACGATGACAAGGAGGAATAACGAGAAACCCATGCAACAACTAGCCATGTCATGGCCACCAATAAGCCTAAAATGACATTCAAAGCGAACACCACACCAATCGTCGTGGCAACACCTTTCCCGCCCTTGAATCGATAAAATATCGGAAATATATGGCCAAGCACGGCGGCTAAAGCAACCCAAGCTACCCATGCCACAGAGCAGTTTATGCCATGAGCAATAAGTACTGGAAACAAACCTTTTAGCACATCCCCCAACAGGGTCATGGCAGCGGCTTTTTTACCACCTAAGCGTAAAACATTGGTTGCCCCTGGATTTTTCGAGCCCTCACTACGAGGTGAAGGTAAACCAAACATTTTGCAAACCATGGAGGCACAATTTAATGAGCCAAAAAGATAGGCGATAAGTAATAGCGCTATATACATAGTTTTTTCTCCAAATTATTAAATCTCATGGTGTGACTGGGTACTTGGGTTTGATAGCGCGAAAGCCCGATCTAAAAATTAATTGCCTTCAACTGGTAATGCCCATTGTGATATCCACTTAATTCGCAAATCTGACGAATATGACGTTGACCCGCTTGCCCGCGCTCAATGAAGACAATCAAATCAATTGCTTGTGTAATTAAATTCCGTGGCACAGTCACCACAACCTCTTGAATGAGATCTTCTAATCGCAATGGTGCACTTTCAGCGCTATTCGCATGTAATGTACAGACCCCACCGGGATGGCCAGTATTCCATCCTTTTAGTAGTTCTAATGCAGAGCCATCCCGCACCTCACCAATAATAATGCGATCAGGACGCATCCGCAATGATCCTTTCACCAAGTCGCGCATAGTCACTTGCGGCGTTGTAACCATATGGACAACATCTTTGGCTTTTAGTTGTAGCTCCGGCAAATCTTCAATAACTAAAATACGATCATCGCAACCGGCAAGCTCAGCAAGTAATGCATTAGCAAATGTGGTTTTACCACTGCCGGTACCACCGACTATCATCACATTTTTACGTGCTTTAACAGCCTGTTGCAAATAGTTACAAACTGATTGTGTCAGCGTACCTGCATCAACATACGCTTGCAGACTAAAAATCTGTAATGCACGCTTACGAATAGCAAAGGTTGGCTGTGATACCACCGGTGGCAACCACCCTTGAAAACGGGCGCCACGAAATGGGATTTCGGTTGCAACTTCAGGTGATTCACTATCAGTAATCTGATTCTTATAAGCAGCAACCAGCTTAATAATATTTTCACTTTGTGACGGCGGGATGTAATGTCCTGTCAATTGCTTACCCTGGCGCAGACGCTCAACGACTAATTGACCATCTGGATTCAGCATAATTTCAATCACCTGATCATCTTGCAAGAACATCATAATCTCAGCACCCATAGCGGTGCTAAGCATGTCTAGGTAACGCCCTTTGGCGATTTCACTCATAATCCACTACCCTTGCAAAAATTTGTGAGCGGGCAATTGGCCCAAAATATCGACTATCAAATGAATCCTTAACTCGGGTACTCATTAACATATACTCATTGTAGCCTAAAGTTCGGCAAATTTTTAATTGTGGCAAAGCTTTCCCAGGTGCATAATCACGCATAATAGTTGCAACCACTTGATGGTTGATCAGTAATACTCGCCCTTTGCGACAAACGAAATCACCTGGGAGTGCAAATACATGCTTCATCATGACTGACTTTTTGGCAATCCAATGATGCGCTCTCATATAGGCGTAGAGCTTCTGTCCAGGCCTAAATAATACGACCTCTCCTCGATATAATGGCTGATATATCGGCTGGAACCAATACCAACCTTCTTTCATACTGGCACTATCTTGATAGGTGAAACCGTAACCTAAAAAATCCAGCACCAAAATACTCAGCAATAACAAAAGCAGGCTACCAATACAAATGAATTTAGGCATCACTTATTCTTGGGCGTACGCTGATTATCTTTCATTGTTTGACGAATAGTTTGTTTCAATTGATTCATATTTTCTTTAGATAACCCAGCCCCTTTGCCAACGCTGTCGTTACTGCCAAATAACCCTGAAGAAGTTGCGGTGCTTGATGAGCTTGGCGTCGTATTCTGAGAACTTACACTGACATTAGCTGCCGATGCGGTGGGTGAGGTTGACGCAGGCCCGACACTTGCACCTGGTGATATAGTGGTTGCCGCAGCAATCGCATTTGGCCCAGCCGAGGCCACCGGTGTTGCAACAGCTGCCTGAGACGCATTAACTGAGGTTGATACACTCACTGATGTATCAGCACTTGCATTGGCGCTTGGCCACAAATCACCACCAAAGCTACCGACAACTGACATGGCTAAATTTGGGATACGCCAGGTTAAGACCGTAAAGACCAAGGTGGCAAAGAACAGACCTAAAGGCACATTGAGACTAGTTGACTGCGTCACCTCAATATTACCCATATGACTCCAGACCATCACACCAACACCCAAGACAATCAATAGGGCAAAAATTGCAGCTCCAATTTTCATCACCCCTTGGATAGCACGATAGAATAATTTTTGTGTCACCGCCAAGGCACCAAATGGAATTAAAATAAGCGCTAAGAGTGATACGATATAGAATGAGGCAACTAAAAAAATAATTTGCGCACCGATAAAACCAAACAGCATTAACGTGCCAAAACCAAGAATAATGTAAATCAGTCCCATCGAAAGATTTGCTTTACCATACGTCACCGCGACTTTAAGCATAGCAATACCTGCATTAAAACCAAATTGCCAAATTGTAGCAGGGTCAAAGAAATAGTGATTTGTTTTTGCACCGCTGATATGAAAACCGACTTTGGTAAAACCATCAATAAATGCCTGCAGAATATGAGGATAGGCTGTAATAATCCAAAAAATAATGCCTAAACGAATCAACTTTAACAATAGTTGGCCAATGGCCTGCTCTTGACGAAATGCCCAGAGTAAGCCAAACAGGACAATCTCGATGACCGCAAGAATATAGAATAAATTCTGTGCGAAACCGGTTGCGGAGAGAAAAGCACCACTTAGCTTATTGACAAAATCATTCTGGATAGTGGTTAGAATGGCTGGGCTAATCTCAGTCATTTGATTGAGTCCCTTTTTTAATTTTAAAACGCTTTTGCTGTGTTTTGCCTAAAGCAAAAGCCATTTTTGATTGCTCACCAATCATTTTTTGATAGTCGACATTATTAAAGACTTGCATCATCTGACTGATATTCATTTTCATTGACGCTAAATTGGTCAGTGCGTTATTGCCATTATCCGCATTGGCATCGGGAAATGCCGAGCCGTTAGAGCTTGAGGGAAAGGCATTATTGCCATTTTCCCCAGCAGTATGATTACCAGCGTTGGTAGGCAGTGCATTCTCTGCGAATACTGGGATGAAAAATAACAACAAACACCATGAAAAAATCCAACGCATTATAAGACCTGTGGGATAACTTCATTTTCTGGCATCTGGTATGGCTTTAAAATCATATCCTTGGCCACCATCACTGAAAATTGGTACCCCGCATTAATGACTAGGGTTGGCTGCAAGTTTAAGCTCCTTTGCGCAATATTATTACCAATATTCTGCACACCCTGAGCTGCACTCTGTAAAGCTGATGCACCAGCCAATTGACCGACATTAGGAGAAACAAAGCTGCTATTATTACCATTCACATACCCTGTATTGGCATAGAGCTGATTCGTTGCAACAATACTGGGCAAAGCAAATACCGAAGATAAAAAGGCACTACCAATAATCCGCCACCAATGGTTATCAACTTCGTCTTTAAGACCAGAAACACCCATTGCATTAACCGCCTGTGCATTTGGCAATACGATAGAGCTACCATCAGGTCGAATTAACCGTGTAAATACCGCTTGTACCTGGTCTTGGCCGTAGGCAACTTGAGAGTTGTACTTACCAATAAGCTTGGAACCTTTGGGTATCAGAAGATAATTGCCGTTCAAAGAATCATAGACATCACGACTTACCAACGCGACAATCATGCCAGGTTGATTAGAGACAATCTTACTTTGTAATATTGCCGGTATCGCTGTTCCTGCTTGAATTAAATATTTAGAAACAGGTTCCGACAAGGTATTGGTATTATAAATTTGAGTCGAGGGTGTTTGTTTCAAAAACTTTAGCTTTTGTGCCTGCATATTTTGCTTATCATAGTCAGAGGACTTGTCTTTATTCCCCATCACATTTTGTTGAGGCAAGCCCTTAGCCCCAGCAAGTTCTTTTTGTTTATTTTGTGCTGACGCTGGTTTGGGTGTTCCACCAACAAAAAAGATTGAGCTGCTCATCGCTTCTCGGTCCATCGCACTCAATGGTGCGGCGGGTCTTTCAATTGGCGTGCTAGGGTGATGACTCAAATTAGATAGCTTTGCTTCAAGCTCCGCCTGCTTGGAACGCAGGCGTGCTAACTCTGCCTGCACCTCTGCGGGCAGCTTATCCACCACTTTGGGCTGATTTTTATGTAACAGCGCATTGATTTTTTTTGCATCTTGATAACCGGCTGGTAAATTCTCCACTGTTTGTGCAGGCTCTGTTGATTGCACAGTTGTTGATGGCAATTTGCCACGAAACTGGTTACGACCTGATGAGTTATCCGATAGAGATGAAAATAAAATAAAAATAACAATAATCGCTGCCACACCCGATAACGCGATAATTAACTTTCGGTTTAACCGTGTCACTGGCGGTTTACCCGCTGAAACTTTGATAGTAGGATCTTTATGAGTCATGACTTAAGAACCTGTGCGTTCTATTTGAACAATAGTCTCACCCACCTTTTTAACGCCAGTTTGTAACCGCATCGCTTTAAAAGTACCATTGATAATCATAACGCGTCCTTTTAAATTCCAATTGACATCTGAGGTACCATATTTGCCCTCATTATTAGCAACAAATAATATCGGCAAGCTGTCATTGTAAAAGCTTTTAGGGAACTTAATATAAGTCCGCCGACCACTACTTGCAACTAAAACGGGAAACCAGCTTGGCTTTTTACCTTTGATTGTCGAGTAACGATAATTTAGGTTAAGGTCGTTAATGTTTAAAGCATAGGCCGCATTAGCATCACTGGTAGTTGCCATTGCTGTTTCAGCGGCTTGCTGCATATCATTATGGCTGAAAGTCACTAAACTTTTAGGATAATTAAACTGCACCGAAATCATATAGCCTGCACCATTTTTTGTGCTGCTGCTAACCGGCAGTGAGTGCAAAATAAAGTGATAGACTCGCAAATTAGTTGTCACAAATAAACTATTGGTTAAATTCGCATTATTTGGTTTAATTAAGAGATATTGCTGAGTATTCGCACCTTCACCACTATAAGTTTGAGAAATTTGCCAGCGTAAAGTATCACCCGCGGAAACTGAGATAATTTTTTCCCCTTTTTGAAGTTTGATATCCGTAATTTCCATTGGCTTGGTATAGACTGTATATAATGCGCCAGGCATATAGTTATAAGTCATAATAGCATTGAAGAAGTCACCGCTTTTAGGCACTTGAACCGCTTGTTTATTTGCATAAGCAACTGCTGCCTCTTTACTAAGAAACTTCTTGGGCTTTAAGTCTTGGTGACTTGGAATCGGTGTAAGCTGCCCGGGAATGGCCACAGGAATGTAGTGATTAATAACTTTCGTACGGACGTTTTTAACGTTTTCAGCTTTAACAAATTTTGTATTACCAGATTTCATCTGGGGATCAACCTGATGATCATTGCTATGCCAGGTAGTCGTTGCACAAGCACTCAACAGTAAAGAAGATGCAACGAGCACACTAATTTTTCGGAAATGATTCATTGATTACCCCTTGTTAGAAAATGAAAAATAAGCCACTTCAAGGCCTAAAGGATTATTTAATAGCGCTTGTAATGTTTGTGGTGCCGGACCAGTCTGCACGGTAAAAATCCCACCATAGCGTTGTGTAGAGACAGGTCTACCAGTATTATCAATCACGGATACAGTCCAACTAAAATCATAACTATGATTACTGACCGGGTGATAAGAATCAATATTAACCGTCTGTGTCACCGTGCCAATTTCAGACAATGGGTTTTTACTGCGCGCAAATTTGGTTAATTGATTGACAGCTTTACCCTCAACCATATCATAAGCCTGTAGCCAGTTTTTGCGAGCGATCACAGGGTCTAGAGGTAGACTCATGATATTATGTATAAAGCGGGCAATAAAAGCGCCCTCTTGCGCCTGCGTTGGTTGGTAGCTTCGCTCAAGATTGCGCACATGAACCACTCCTTGCTGTGGTTTAATTTCGGCCACATAGACATAATGCTTTTGTGATGACAGTAGCATGATAATGCCAACCAGCAGCAACAAAACAGTGATCAAACTGGCAATGCATGCCAAACGCCAGTTCTTAACTTGTGTATCTGCCTGCCCTAAACGCTTATCCCACTCTGCTTTCGCATGTAAATAACGAGAGATCAGGCGCTCATGATTTTTTTGCTTTTCCATTGATGTCCTCAGTAGTTAATGCCATTCTATCGATAGTAAAACCAAAAGGATTCCGCATCAGGCGCTCTTGGCTTACCACATTACTTTGGCTCAAATGCAACTTGATATACTTTTCTCCTGATTTTAGAGGTAATTTAACCTCAAACCATTGACCTGTGAGTGGCTTAATCTGCCACATTGTTGGTAGACTGCCTTTTGTCATATCAGCACGCAATGCAATCAACTTTTGGCTAATACTATGGGGGATATGAGTTATTATGCTATCCTTATTTGACTTATCAACAAGCATAGCGGATAAATATTGCCGAATAAATTGCTTTTTGACCGTGATAGGTAGCTCTGTAGTTTGCGTTAACTGCCCAACTCTTACCAAATAACCTTTGCTTGAAACTTGTGCAACCAAAACTGCTGGCGGAGAAACACTATCCATCCAAATAAAAACGACACTCAGCAATACCGAACACAGTAAAAAAACAAGAGTCAAATAGCGCCAAAAAGCAGCCTGATTGACCCGTCGTCCAATAACAAAGTCCCACTGCTGTTGCATTTGAGCATAAGGCGTAGATACCTCACCATAATGATATGTTAGCGCGTTAGTCTGTTTTAAATCACTCATCAGCAGCAACCAACAAATCCGCAGCCCAGTGTAACCCACGTTTTTCGAGATATGCCGTTACAAACTGCTGACCGCTATAATGGGCTAATAATTCACGGACAATCCTCTTATCTTTTGGCCTCGATGCCGCACAGAAAGCTAAAGCGACATCACCTAAAGCCAAATCAAATAACGCATTACCTTGAAATGAATCGTAGTAATACTGACGTTTTGGAATAGCATGTGCCAAAATATGGACTTGCCGCTCATTAAGGCCTAACTCAATATATGATTTCTGGACATTAGGTTCTAAAGCTCGATCATTTGGCAAGAAAATTCTTGACGGGCAAGATTCAAGTAATGCAGCTGAAATCCCATTGTCTAAGGCGTCTTGCACAGACTGCGTGGCAAAGATCACCGCAACATTATGCTTGCGCAGAGTCTTTAACCACTCACGAATTTTTGCGGCAAACATAGGATGATCTAAAAATAACCAGGCCTCATCCAGAATCATGAGTGTGGGGCGACCAGTAAAGCGTTTTTCAAGCACATGGAATAGGTAGCTTAAGACCGGCGCAACCACATCAGGCATTTGCATTAAAGTTTCCATCTCAAAGCATTGCCAATTCTTCTCATAAAAGACTTCATGATCAGCATCGAGAATATCACCATAAGGCCCACCAAGGGCGTAACTCTCTAGTGCCAAACGTACTTTCGTATCTTGCGTTAGCGCTTTTAAACCGGTGATGGTTCGTTGCGCAATTGGTAACTCAGCCAAATTAGTCAGGGCATTCCAAACCACTTCTTTAATTTCTGGCGTGATCTCAATTTTTTCACTGCGTAAAATACCAATTATCCAATCTGCAGCCCAGACACGCTCACTATCTTGATCAACATGCGCCAGTGGCTGAAAAACTAAGCCCCCACCCTGCTTGGACCCAACATCATAATAATGACCACCAATGCCCGCCGTCGCAGTCAGAAAACTGGCACCTTTATCAAAAACAAAAATCTGAGCATCTCTATAACGCAAAAATTGCATTGCCATCAGCGTCAACAACACAGATTTACCCGCACCTGTTGGCCCTATAATCATTTGATGCCCAACATCGCCAATATGATTCGATAAGCGGAAAGGGGTGTTGCCAGTTGTTCTTGCATACAATAGTGGCGGTCCACCTAAATGTGCATTCGATTCGGGCCCCGCCCATACTGCAGAAAATGGCACTAAATGTGCTAAGTTCAGACTGTGAATTAATGGCATTCTCACATTCGCATTGCAATGCCCAGGTAATGACGATAACCAAGCATCTACTGCATTAACTGTTTCTGCCACCGTAGTAAAACCCAGTCCATTAATAACTCGTTCAATCTCTCTCAACTTATCATCAACAACTGTTGGATCTTGATCCCATACTGTTACCGTAGCCGTATAATAGCCATAGGAGACATGATCGTCTGCCAACTCTTGCATAGCAATATCAGCATCTTGGGCCTTACGCATTGACGCACTATCAACCAAAGCACTTTCACTTTTAGAGAATACTTCGGTTAGCATTGATAACATACCCTTGCGCTTGGCAAACCATTTGCGACGATAGTTCTTTAATATTTTTTCAGCATCAATTTTATCTAACGGCAAGTAACGAGAAACCCAACGGTACTCAATCGGCAAATGATTTAACTGATCTAAAATAGCTGGGACAGAACTCCCCGGAAAGCCCAAGATTGATACCGTTCTCAGGCAATAATTCCCAAGCTTAGGCGCTAGCCCTCCAGCCAACGGCATATCAGCCAGGAAAGCATCGAGATACATAGGTGTATCTGGCACATTCACCTGATGCGTTTTAAAGGAGATACAACGATGCAAGTAAGTCAATAATGCATCATCAGTCAAAAACTGGGTTTCAAACATGAAGTCCTTGAGAATATCATAAAGCCTGGACACCGTTGTATTAAAAAACTCTAATGACCGGTGATAGTCATGCTCGCCCTTCCCTTCTTCATTATCAATAAAAAATTTATTTGCTTTTGATACCGTCTCGCGCGGTGGTAAATACTGAATCGTCAAGTAGTAGTGGCTTTCATAATGTTCCTGCTCGCGACCAAATAAATCGCGACGCTCTGTATCGATCAATAAGCTCAAGGGGTCAGGGAAAAAACCCTGGCTTGGATAAGCCTGCGCTTGTTCACGCCGCGCTTCAACAAATAATGCCCAACCAGAACCTAGGCGCTTAAAAGCATTGTTAAGTCGTGCACAAGCAGCGACCAGCTGTGGTTCAGTTGACGACTCCAAATCCGGCCCACGGAAAAGTAAGACGCTCATAAAGGAACCGTCTTTATTCAGGATAACAGAAGGCGCAATCATCGCAGCCCACGGCAGCAAATCACTTAAGCGATCAGCTTGCTTGCGAAATTCAGAGATATTAAACATAAGCCTTAAACACGATAATAATTTTTCTGACGAATATGGCGCAGAATAATCTGGAAACCATAAGGATCACGCTTGGTTAACCACATCGCGCATAGCTGCAAGACAATACACACAGGGATAATCAATAACGAGTGTAAACCCAATAGAAATGCCGCCAAAATGACTGCATTTAAAATAGTGAACTGACGAGGCGCTCCTGCAATTAACATCGGTTTGGTCAGAGAGCCATGAATGGTAATACTAAACCCAGGTGTTTCCATTAAGATTACCTCTACTTAAAATACGACACCACCTGAGGTAGTAAACAAACTGCTGACAATTGAGGCTGCGCCAAAAGCAATGGCTAAGCCTAAGACAATTTGTAGTAAGCGCCGCACACCAGAGCCTGATTCACCAAAAGCCAAACCCAAACCAGCCATGACAATAACAATCACCGCTAAAATTTTAGCAACGGGTCCTGAAATAGACTCCATAATTTTTTGTAACGGTCCAGTCCAGGGCATAGCATCACCTGCAGCAGTACTAGCATAGCTTACTTGTGATAAGCTAATCCATAAAGCCAGAGAAAGCGTAAAGGGATTCAGTTTTTTAACTATTTTTTTAGCCATAGATTGGATAGGTTTCATTTTTTGTTCCGTAATAAAAATTAGAGTGCTAATAGATTATAGCCGGAAAAACGCAGAATAAAAAACCAGAGCACAGAGCTTTCTATGATATCCCCATCACACAGACAACAAAGTCTTTGGTTGCGAGCCATTTGCCGCCTACACTCACAAACCACAGAGGGATAACTGCATCATGAATGTGCATCTCAGGATCTAGATCATACAGAAGAGGAGGAGGGGGATGATCACCTAGACCCTGAAGCACATAACTGAATGCTTGAAATGTCAAAATAAACGTCACAAGCGATCGTGAAATAATATCCTAACTAAAAAACTGAGTCAACCGCGAATTCAATTAAGAAACCGCCACCCCTGGTTGTATAGCAACCAGCTACTTATGCACGCCTGACCGACAGTCAGCGCTCCTCAAAATAGCTGGCTGGCTGTCGGGTAGGGGTGTGTAAGTAGCTGGCTGTCGATTTGAAAAATGAGCCAATTAAGGTATTTTCCATCAAATGTCTAACAAACAGGAGATGAAAATGCATACCCAATTGACTCAGGTAGAAAGATGCCACATACAAATTTATTTGCAAGAGCAGTATACAATTTCTGAAATTGCGAGACGACTAAAACGCCACAGATCAACGATTCGAAATGAAATCACTCGCAATTCGAGTAATGGCGTTTATGATGCTGTAAAGGCAGATCAAATTGCAGCAGCCAGAAAACGTATGAAATGCTCAACACCTAGAACCATCAAGCAAGAGCTGTGGGAAAAAGTAGAGGAATGCTTAGCCAAGCTTTGGAGTCCGGAACAAATATCAGGTGCCCTTAAATTAGAGGGTTTCAAGATTTCACACGAATGGATCTATCAGCATATTTTCAAAGACAAATCCAAAGGTGGCAAGCTGTATACCTATCTTCGCCGATCCGCAAAAAAATACAAAAAGCGCGGAACAACTGCTGGCAGAGGCTGTATTAAAAATAGAGTTGATATTGATCAAAGACCAGCGGTTGTGAAGGAAAAATCTCGT